>CAKSPO010000029.1 GCA_934481515.1 uncultured Eubacteriales bacterium | reverse complement strand
GGCTGTTGCAGATAGGCAACAGCCCCTTTGAAATGGACGGAAAAGCCGCTTCCTTAGAAGCAGCGGGGGCAAACCACGCCCCTGGAGAGGCGGATGGGATTTCGCCGTCTGACAGACGATTCAGGAAAAGGTTCCGGAAAACAGACTTTTGTTTGGCGCGCCGGAAAGCAGAAGAGTGCGGAAAAGTAGCATTGTTCCGCCGGTCATTTTTTGAGCACTGTAATCTGCGTGATACCTGTTTGCAAAACTCGGAGAAGCTGACGCCGGCGTTACCTGCAGATCGATAGGAACGGATTTCTCCGGAAAGCAAAATTGCTATTTACAAATCCGGAAAAGCTGTGTATAATAGAATGCGGAAACAAAATGGTTCTGTGACGGAATGCCGGTTTTGATGGCGGAAGAATTGGTTTGCCCGGCAATCAGTCGAAACATTCCGGGCGGAATTGCTTATAATATAAATATGTAAAATTGGATGATAGCAGGGCAATTTCCGGTTGACGGGAACCCTGAGGGAGAAACGCATGAAAGCAGATTGGATGAAGGGAATCGGAAACGGAATCCGCCGGACGCAGCATAAAATTGCGCTTGCAATTGCGGGGGGAGAGAAGGAACTGCACGATACCGTGGAGGCGGTGCGTGAGCGAGATCCCGCCGCACGCAGCACCGCAGAAATTCTGCTTTTGTATTCGGGTGTGCACGCGGTCATTGCCTACCGGATTGCCCACAAGCTGTACCTGAGTGAGCACTATTTTTCCGCACGTACGGTCAGTCAGCTTGCAAGACATCTGACCGGAATCGAGATTCATCCCGGCGCGACCATCGGAAAAGGCTTTTTCATTGACCATGGTATGGGGGTTGTCATCGGAGAAACCACGGAGATCGGCGACAATTGTACCTTGTATCAGGGTGTCACATTGGGGGGAACCGGCAAGGATGCCGGGAAACGCCATCCCACCCTTGGCGATAATGTCATGGTCGGGGCAGGTGCGAAGGTGCTTGGTCCGGTTCGCATCGGTTCCAACAGTAAAATTGCCGCCAATGCGGTCGTGCTGCACTCGGTGTCGGACAATAGCACCGCCGTCGGAATCCCGGCAAAGGTGGTTCGGCGAGACGGTGTACGGATTCAGAACGATATGGATCAGATTCACATTCCCGATCCGGTGGCACAGGAAATTTCCCGATTGGAACGGGAGCTTGGACAACTGCGTTGCCGGCATCAGCGAGCGGACACGCAAAACGGAGAAAATGGAGAGAAGCAATGAGCGAAAAAAAAGGACGTTTTATTGTCTTTGAGGGCTTGGACGGTGCGGGGAAAACCACACAGATCCGTCTTTTGGAGGATCGTTTGCTTGCGGACGGGAGAAAGGTCTTCCGGACAGCGGAACCGACCGATTTTGTCAGCGGAAAGCTTTTGCGGCAGGCGCTGAGCGGGGAACGTTCCTGCGATGCCGCCGAGATGGCGGCGATGTTTCTCTGGGATCGGATCTGTCACAACACCGATCCGGAAGCCGGCATCCGGAGGATGCTTTCCGATGGGTATGACGTGATTTGCGACCGCTATTATTATTCCTCTCTTGCGTATCAGGGAAGCGCAACCTCCGGGGAATGGGTTGCCGACATGAACCTGCATTGTCCGGAAATTCTCCGCCCGGATCTTTGCATTTTTCTGGATCTGACGCCGGAGCAGAGCATGGAACGGATCAACCGCGGACGCGCGGCACACGAGATTTATGAGAATACGGAAACACTGCGGCAGGTGCAGAAGCAGTTTTACCGTGCCTTGGATCTACTGAAGGAGACCGATCGGATTTGTACTGTGAATGCTGCCCGTTCGGTGGAAGCAATCAGCGAGGAAATTTACCGTAAGGTGTGTGAACTTTGAAGTAAATCCCCGTTTTCCAAAGACGAAAGCCGATCCGTCAAAGGAAAACGGGGATTTTTCTGTCCAACCGACGGGATGAAGGGCGTGGATTACCCCAGCGCCACGTCCAGAAGCATCATCAGGGCAAATCCGCCGACAATTCCCATGGTTGCAAAATACGGCGACGCCTTCTGATTTTGCTGGCATTCCGGAATCAGCTCATGAACGGCGACCAGAATCATGGAGCCGGCGGCAAAAGACAGTGCAAAAGGAAGCATCCGCTGTGCGGAAAGAACGGTCATGGCACCGATCACGCCTGCAATCGGTTCCACCATGCCGGATGCCTGCCCGATCAGAAACGCCCGCTTTCGGGAGCATCCCTCCCGGCACAGCGGAAGCGAGACTGCGGCTCCTTCCGGAAAGTTCTGAAGTCCGATGCCGACGGCAATGGTCACTGCGCCAAGCCATGCTTCGGCACTGTCTCCGCCTCCCGCAAGCGCACCGAACGCGACCCCGACGGCAAGCCCTTCCGGAATGTTGTGCAGGGTAATGGAAAGCACCAGCATGACAATCCGGTTGAAGCGGTCGGAAAGACTGTCGGTTTCTTTTTCTCCTAATATGTGCCTGTGCGCGGCGGTGACGGCTTTGTCGGAAAGCCACATAAACAGCGCACCGCAAAGGAATCCGATGCTGACCACGAGGTATGCCGGCATGGAAAGATCGGTCTCCGCACGCGCAATGGCTGGCTCCAGTAGAGACCAGAAGCTGGCGGCAATCATGACCCCGGCGGCAAATCCGAGCATCAGATTCATCATTTTTTGATTGGTATTTTTCAGCAGCAGGACGGTTGCGGCACCGAGCGCGGTGACCAGCCATGTTCCGGTTGTCGCAATCAGCGCCCACAGAATTGCATGATTCATTCGTTTATCACCCCAACAATGATTCTATGAACCATGGCGAAAAAGTGTGAATCCTGTCGCCGCATATTCTGGTACGAACCCCGGCGGAGCGCCCGCTCATCTGCGGAGCAAGAATGCTTGCGGAACAACCGCCGCAAAAGCAGGAAACCCCGTTTGCACGGAATCAAACCGTGAAAACGAGGTTTCTTTTTTATGAGAAAAAGGAATTTTCAGCCTTTTTTTCCTTCCGCATGCCGCTTGATTGCTTCAAAGGTAGCGGAACTGATATCGTGTTCAATTTTGCAGGCATCTGCGGATGCCGTTTCCGGATCTACACCGATGCGGATGAAAAAATCGGTCAGAATCACGTGGCGCTCATAAATCCGGGTGGCAACCTCCCGTCCGCTGTCGGTAAGGGTGAGATGTCCGTTCCTGTCCATCAAAAGGTACCCGCCTTTTTTCAGAAGCCCGACGGCACGGGAAACGCTCGGTTTGGAATATCCCATATGCTCCGCCACATCAGTGGAGCGCACAAAGCGGTTCTCCTTGGAAAGCAGAAGAATCGTTTCCAGATACATTTCGGCAGATTCATGTGTTTTGGTCACTTCGTTCACCTCCCGCGGACTGTATTTGTGAAGGGACAGCGCCGACATTTCAATCGAATATACTTATTGTAACATACTTTCCGATGAAAAACAAGTCTTTTCTCTTGATTTTGAGTTGTGCATGATCTACATTTTTTGTTAGCTTGTGCTAACAGATACTGCTAAAACGACGAAATTGAAAAAAGTCAAAAAAACAGTTGACAAAGAGAAAAAGCCGTATTATAATATATAGTTGTTAGCAGAGGCTAACCGATTTCAGGTTTTTTCCGGTTAATGCCGGAAGAGAAAGGAAGGACTCCATGATTCCGTTGATTGTGGCAGATATCGGAACCGAATACATCATCAAAAAGATCGGAGGAAATCCGGAGATCAAAAAGCATCTGGAGAACCTCGGCTTTGTGGTGGGGGGCGCGGTGACGGTAGTAAACTCCATGGGAGGAAACCTGATCGTCAACGTCAAGGAGTCCCGCGTGGCAATCAGCCGCGAAATGGCGCAGAAGATCATGATTTGATCCGAGCCGAATTTCATTTTTGAGTTTGAAGAAAGGAGAAATCGGAATGAAAACATTGCGTGATGTCAAGGTTGGCGATACGGTAAAGGTCGTTAAACTGCACGGAGAAGGCGCGGTCAAGCGTCGGATTATGGACATGGGAATTACCAAGGGAACCGAGGTTCATGTCCGCAAGGTTGCGCCTCTGGGAGACCCGGTCGAGCTGAATGTCCGCGGATACGAGCTTTCTTTGCGGAAAGCGGACGCGGAGATGGTTGAGGTCGAGTAAACATCTCTTTCGCCGGAGCGGAACCCGCTTGCGGCGGAACATTCACCCGACACGAAACTTTTTTTCCAAAGGGGGAACGCCCTCTGTATTTTTTGGCAATTCAGTTAGCAAACGCTAATCAAAGGAAAGAAGGAAGCATGATGACAGAAAATAAGATCAGAATTGCACTTGCCGGCAATCCGAACGCCGGAAAGACCACCCTGTTCAATGCGCTGACCGGTTCCAATCAGTTTGTCGGAAACTGGCCCGGCGTCACGGTGGAAAAGAAAGAAGGAAAACTGAAGAAGCATGACGACGTGATTATCACCGACCTGCCGGGTATTTATTCACTTTCCCCCTATACGCTGGAGGAAGTGGTCGCCCGGAATTACCTGATCGGGGAGCGTCCGGATGCCATTCTCAACATCATTGACGGAACCAACCTGGAGCGCAACCTGTATCTGACCACACAGCTGACCGAGTTGGGAATTCCGGTGGTCATTGCCATCAACATGATGGACGTGGTACGCAAGAACGGAGATAAAATCAACACCGCAGAGCTTTCCCGTCAATTGGGCTGCAAGGTGGTTGAGATTTCCGCATTGAAGGGCACTGGTATCACCGAGGCGGCGGAAGCTGCAATCCAGGCGGCAAAGAGTACCAAGACCGTTCCGATGCACAGCTTTTCCGGCTGTGTGGAGCATGCCATTGCGCACATTGAGGAAGCGGCGGTACATAACCTCCCTGCGGAACAGCAGAGATGGTATGCCATCAAGATTTTCGAGCGCGACGACAAGGTTCTGGAGAAGCTGAATCTGAGCGCGGAGATTCGTGCGCATATCGAAGGTGACATCAAGGCGGCTGAAGCGGAGATGGACGACGATGCGGAAAGCATCATCACCAACGAGCGCTATGTTTACATCTCCACCATCATCAAGAGTTGCTACACAAAGAAAGATAAAGGAAAGATGACAACCTCCGACAAGATCGATAAGGTCGTTACCAACCGTTGGCTGGGACTCCCGATCTTCGCGGCGATCATGTTCCTTGTCTACTACATTTCCATGGTGACCGTCGGAAGCTGGGCGACCGACTGGACCAATGACGGTTTGTTCGGCGATGGCTGGTTCATGCTCGGTATCGGCAGAGATGCCTTTGATGAGGATGCCGGCGAATACAGCGATGCACTGAATGCCGTCAATGCCTTTCTCGGTGATGATGCCATCGATCCGGAAGCAGAGGATTTTGATGCCGCTGCGGCATTGGAGAAGCTCAGGGCTTTGAAGGCGGATGCCGGTGCAACGGCAATCGCAAAGGATATTGTCGTTGATGAAGAAACCTTTGAGCAGGCAGACCTCACGGTCTACTATGATAAGGTTCCGGCTTCGGAAGCGAAGAACGATCGGGTGATTCAGATTTCTTATCTGGAGGCGGTTGCATATCTGGAAGAAAAAAATTTTGAGGCTCCCGCAGAAGGCAATTACGGTCCCTGGGTTCCCGGTATTCCGGCACTCATCGGCATGGGTCTGGAAAAGGCAAATGCACCCGAGTGGCTGAACGGTCTGCTTCTGGACGGTATCGTTGCCGGCGTCGGCGCAGTGCTCGGATTTGTTCCGCAGATGCTCGTACTCTTCCTCCTGCTTGCTTTCCTGGAAGCTTGCGGCTACATGGCACGGATTGCTTTTGTTCTGGACCGTATCTTCCGTAAATTCGGTCTGTCCGGTAAGTCCTTCATCCCGATGCTCATCGGCACCGGATGCGGCGTTCCCGGTATCATGGCTTCCCGTACCATCGAGAATGAGCGCGACAGACGGATGACCATTATGACCACCACCTTTATCCCCTGCGGAGCAAAGGTACCTTTCATCGGAATGATTGCAGGTGCTCTGTTCGGTAATTCCGCATGGGTTGCAACCTCTGCATACTTCATCGGTATGGCGGCAATCATCATCTCCGGTATCATGCTGAAGAAGACCAAGATGTTTGCCGGCGAGCCTGCTCCGTTCGTTATGGAGCTTCCCGCATACCACCTGCCCACCGTCGGAAACGTACTTCGTTCCATGTGGGAGCGCGGCTGGGCGTTCATCAAGAAGGCGGGAACCGTCATTCTGCTTTCCACCATTCTTGTTTGGTTTACCTCTTACTTCGGC
Organism: uncultured Eubacteriales bacterium; assembly: GCA_934481515.1. Taxonomy (GTDB): domain Bacteria; phylum Bacillota; class Clostridia; order Oscillospirales; family CAG-272; genus UMGS1865. The sequence continues at coordinate 18,077 of CAKSPO010000029.1, read as the reverse complement.
ATCGTGGACGGTTCCTTCCGGATGCTTGCTGAAGAAGAGCTGGATCAGTCCATTCTGGCGAAGATCGGCAATGCCATTGCATGGATTTTTGCACCTCTCGGTTTTGGCACATGGCAGGCAACCGTGGCTTCTATCACGGGACTTGTTGCCAAGGAGAACATCGTCGGTACCATGGGTATTCTCTACGGAGCCGGCGGCAACGTTTATCAGACGTTGCAGGGAGCGTTTACCGGCGTCAGCGCCTATGCATTCCTCGTGTTCAACCTGCTCTGCGCACCTTGCTTTGCTGCAATCGGTGCCATCAAGAGAGAGATGAACAGCGCCAAGTGGACATGGTTCGCCATCGGCTATCAGTGCGGCTTTGCGTACATCATTGCTCTGATGGTCAACCAGTTCGGTAAGCTCTTCACCGGAAATGTCAGTGTCATCGGTCTGATCTTTGCAATTCTTGCTCTGGCGGGCATCGTTTACATGCTCGTGCGTCCGTATAAGGAAGCTACCAAGCTGACCGCAAAGGTGAAGAACTGAAAAATATAGTTCAATGCAGGAAAGGAGTCAACCATGTGGAATTGGATTTCGGAAAACTATCCGACCGTTTTGATCTGCGTCGCACTGATTGTTGTGGTTGCATTGATTGTCTGGTCGCTGGTGAAGGACAAAAAGAAAGGAAAGTCCACCTGCGGGTGCAATTGCGCGCACTGCGCAATGGCGGGCTCCTGCCACAGTAAAAAGAAGTGAAAAGAGCGGGAGGTTGCGTACTGCATCCTCCCGCCACTGTTTTTTCGGAACGGTTTCTGCATTCCGCACGGCATTCCAAAACCGGCAGTGCTAAAACTGGCAGTGTTAAAATTCCGATGCCGGGGAGAGCCGCTTTCCGGAACAAAAGACATACGGAACAGAAAGGATATAATTATGGCAATTGTTGAATTTTCGGATGTGAGCCGGGTGTATACCAGCGGGGATCACGAATTGCGCGCACTGGATCATGTGAATATGAAACTGGATGAGGGAAAATTTGTGGTCATTCTCGGTCCCAGCGGAGCCGGGAAAAGCACGCTTCTGAACCTTTTGGGAGGTTTGGACAGCCCGACGGAAGGGAAGATCCTTGTCGGGGGGAAGGACATTGCAGGACTTTCCAACGACGGGCTTGCCGAATATCGCGCGTCAACGGTCGGATTTGTCTTTCAGTTTTATAATCTGATTCCGACCCTGACGGTGCATGAGAACGTTTCCTTGGTCAGGGAAATCTCGCCGGACGCGCTCTCCGCCACCAAGATGCTGGAGGAGGTCGGACTTTCCGACCATCTGAAGAATTTCCCGGCGGAGCTGTCCGGAGGGGAACAGCAACGGGTTTCCATTGCACGGGCACTGGCAAAGAATCCGAAGATCCTTTTGTGTGATGAGCCGACGGGGGCTTTGGATTCCGAAACCGGCGTGCTGGTGCTCAAGCTTCTTCTGAAGATGGCGCGGGAATACGGAAAGACCATTGTTATCGTCACGCACAACCAGAACATTGCAAAAATGGCGGATGTGGTCATCCGGGTTCGGAGCGGCAGGATTGTTTCCGAGGAAAAGCAGGACGCTCCTCTGTCCGCCGATCGGATTGAATGGTAAGGGAGGCGCACCATGCTTTTCAGAAAATTATGGAGAACCATGCGTCTCTACCGGGCGCAGTTCATTTCCATGATCGTGATGATCGCGCTCGGCATCGGCATTTTTGTCGGTTTCAACATGGAGTGGTACAGCATCGACCGGAACGTGACCTCTTTCTTTCAGGATACCGGCTATGCGGACTTCCGGGTTCTGTCAGAAGCAGGCTTTTCGAAGGAAGACGCCGCAAAGATCGGCTCTTTGGACGGCGTGGATGCCGTTTCGCGCTTCCTTGCGGTCAGTGCCGATGTGAAGGAGCGGAGCGGGGACAGCCTTTCACTGTCGGTCACGGAAAACCCGGAAGTCTCCGGATTTCTTCTGATGGAAGGCGCGGCATATGACCGGCAAAGCACCGACGGTATCTGGCTTTCCGACCGGTACGCGGAGGAAAACAAGATACATATCGGGGACACGCTGACGCTGGTCTACCGGAATCTGGAGCTTCGCGGAATTGTCCGTGGACTGATTAAAGCGGGAGAATATCTGGTCTGCGTCCGGGACGAGACCCAGCTGATGCCGGACTATTCCACGTTCGCCTTTGCTTATATTTCACCGGTGATGTATGAAAACGCAGTCGGAACCGACTACTATCCGCAGATCCGGGTTCTGTCCGGAATGGAGAAAAAAGCGTTTACCGAGGCGGCGGACAACGCGCTCCGAACCACGCCGTTGGTACTTTCAAAGGAAGAAACCGGCTCTTATTCCGCGGCGAAAGGGGAAGTCACTGAGGGAAAGACCATGGGAACGGTGCTTCCGGTGCTTTTTCTTCTGATCGCCGTGCTGACCATGATTACTACCATGCACCGCCTGACTGCAAAGGAGAAAACGCAGATCGGAACTCTGAAGGCACTCGGATTCAAGGATCGCCGCATTCTGCTACACTATACCTCTTATGCACTGATGATCGGAATTCTTGGTTCCGCCGCAGGAATTGCGCTCGGATACGCGGTGGCATTCCTGATTATGAACCCGGACGGAGCAATGGGAACCTATCTGGATATGCCGGAGTGGAAGCTTTATCTTCCCTGGTTCTGCTATCTGATTCTGGCGGGAATTCTGGTGCTTCTGACGCTGATCGGGTTTCTGTCGGTTCGGAAGATGCTGCACGGAACCGCGGCGGATGCGCTCCGCCCCTATACCCCCAAGCGGGTCAAGCCGCTTGCAATTGAGCGCACCCGGTGGTTCCATCGCCTGTCCTTCGGTGTCCGCTGGAACCTGCGGGATACCGCACGGCACAAGTCCCGTACCGCAATGAGCCTTCTCGGAACGCTCGGATGTATGGTCATCCTTGTCTGCGCGCTCGGTATGCGGGATACGATGAATGCGTTTCTGGCGCTTTACTACGAGGACGCTACCCATTATGCCTCCCGGATCTATCTGACGGAGGAAGCGACCGACGCGGAGCGTGCCGCAGTCGCGGAGTGCTATGCGGGAGACTGGAGCGCTTCGGTCAGTGTTCAGCTGAACGAAAAGGCGGTTTCGCTGGATGTGTTCCATGTAACGCGGGACAAGGTTCGGTTTCCGGATCGGAAGGACGGGTTCGTCCAAATCGGGGACGACGGTGCTTATATCTGCTCCCGCATTGCAGAGGAGGAGGGACTTTCGGTCGGCGATACTTTCACGGTCAGCCCTTATGGCTCCGATCGGTCGTATGCTTTGCGCGTGGCAGGCATTCTGCGCAGTGTATCCAAAAACGTTGTGATTTCTCCCGCATATGCCGCGCAGTTGGAGTTGCCGTATACCATGGATTCGGTTTACACCGATACCGTCAAGGAGGAGGTCGCGGCGGATCCGGCGATCAAAAACGTGCAGTCCCGTCAGATGATTATGGATTCCTTCGGTACTTTTATGGAGATCATGGATCTGATGATCTACCTTCTGGTGTTCGGCGCCATGCTGCTGGGACTTGTAGTACTTTACAACCGCGGCGTGATGAGCTATACGGAGCGGTACCGCGAGATGGCAACGCTGAAGGTGATCGGCTTCCGGGATCGGAAAATCGGAAAGCTGCTCATCGGGCAGAACCTGTGGGTCAGCATCGTGGGGATTGCCGTTGGTCTGCCGCTCGGCGTTCTGGCGCTGGACTATCTTCTGAAGATGCTTGCAAGCGAATATGAGATGAAGCTGGCGCTGGGACCTGCAACCTTTTTGGTCAGTGTCCTGCTGACCCTGGGCGTTTCCCTTGCGGTCAGTGTTTTGGTTGCCAGAAAGAACCGGAGCATTGATATGGTGGAAGCCCTGAAGGGAACAGAGTAGAGAAGTATGACTGCCTGACGGCGGTGTGAAAAAATGCAAAACGTTTTTTCACACCGCTTTTGATAACGGACTCGGCGGCAAAACGAAAAAATCGCATCATTTATGCCAAAAGTCCGGTCGGTATTTTGGAGGGAGTGTTAAAAAACGAGATGCCTTTCACAGTTCCGTTTTCAGATGTAAAAAAGAACGGTTGCAATCCGGCGGAGAATGTGGTAAAATAACAGGGTACAATCCAAAATCGGATCACCACCAAAGAGGGGACACCTATGAATCTTTTGTATATGAAATATGCCGTGGAGGTTGCGGAGGCGGGTTCGGTCAAGCGGGCGGCGGAGCGGCTGTTCATCGACCAGCCGAACCTCAGCCGCTCCATCAAGGAACTGGAAAACGCACTCGGCGTGACATTGTTTGAACGCTCCGCCAGGGGTATGAAGCCGACGCCGAACGGAGAAACCTTTCTCAAATATGCCAGAAGTATTCTGAGTCAGGTAGAAACGGTGGAAAATCTGTTCCGGAAAGGAACGGAAGAAAAACACCGCTTTTCCGTTTCGGTGCCGCGCGCCAGCTATATTTCGGAGGCATTCGCCGAATTTTCCAAAGGACTTTCCGCTCATCCGGAGGTAGAGGTTTTCTATAAGGAAACCAACTCCATGCGTGCCATCCGGAATATCCTACAGGAGGATTACCGGCTGGGAATCGTCCGGTATGCGGAGGGCTTTGACAAATACTATAAAGAGACCCTGGAGGAAAAGGGGCTTTCCTACGAGCTGGTCACGGAATTTTCCTATGAGGTGCTGGTGGGAAAAAATTCCCCCATTGCATCTCTTGAGACCGTCACCTTTGCCGATCTGGAGGGAAAGCTGGAAATCGCGCACGCCGACCCGTATGTCCCGTCGCTTCCGCTTTCGGAGGTCAAAAAGGAAGAGCTTCCGGACGGAAAAAGGAGAATTTTCATTTTTGAGCGCGGAAGTCAGTTCGATCTTCTGTATCGCAACCCGGATACCTTCATGTGGGCGTCCCCCGTGCCGGAGGATCTGCTCCGGCGCTACGGACTGGTGCAGAAGAAATGTGATGGGAACCGGAAGAAGTACAAGGATGTCATGATCTATCGGAAGAACTATGTACTGACTGATCTTGACAAAGCGTTTATTTCCGAGCTTTGCCGGGTCAGACGGGATACATTCCGTTGAAACCATACAAAAAAGAACAAAAAGGCTACGGCAAAAACGTAGCCTTTTATCGGTATTATATATATCGATACATACAATACCGATATGTAAAAATAGCAGTTGACATTTTTCGAACGATGTGATAAAATAAAAGCAACCGGAAAAGCGGAATTTGACGGAGAAGGAGGGACCCCGAATTGGAACTGTCAAGAGCAACCATGGGCAGACTGCCTGGGTATCTGACCTATCTCCGGAAACTGCCGGCAGACGGATATATTTCGGCAACCTCCATCGCACGTGAATTGCGTCTCGGAGAGGTGCAGGTCCGCAAGGATCTTTCTGCGGTCTGCGGAAGCGGAAAGCCGAAGGTCGGATACAGCGTCGCGACACTCTCCAAAAGCATCGAACGGGTGTTGGGGAGCAATACAGGGTGCGAGGCGATCATTGTCGGCGCAGGAAAACTCGGCATGGCGCTTCTCTCGTTCGGCGGCTTCGCGGAATATGGCATCACGGTGTCCCATGCGTTTGACATTTGCGCAGAGAAGGAGACGGATGCAGTGTCCCCGATGGAGAATCTGCCGTCTTACTGCACCATGCATCAGGTGGAAATCGGAATCATCGCCGTACCGCCGGAGGCGGCGCAGGCGGTGGCGGATCAGCTGATCCGCAGCGGAATCCGCGCCATCTGGTGTTTCGCAACGGTCAAGCTTCATGTTCCGGAGGGTGTGACGGTACAGTACGAAAACATGGCACTGTCCCTTGCACATCTGCATCAGAAAGTGAAAAATATGCACTGAAAATAAGGAGGACAATATGGAAGGCAAGGAAAGAACGATTGTAGACAGCGTAGAGACACTGGAAGCGACCATCGCTCGCGTCAGAGCAGCGCAGAAGGTGTATGCAACCTACACGCAGGAGCAGGTGGACGCCATCTTCAAGGCGGCGGCGATTGCGGCAAACCAGGCGCGAATCCCTCTGGCAAAGCTGGCAGTGGAAGAGACCGGCATGGGTGTAGTGGAGGACAAGGTGATCAAGAACAACTACGCCGCCGAGTACATCTATAATGCTTACAAGAACACCAAAACCTGCGGTGTGATTGAGGAAGACAAGGCTTACGGAATCAAGAAGATTGCGGAGCCGCTCGGCGTGATTGCCGCGGTCATCCCTACCACCAACCCGACCTCTACGGCAATCTTCAAATGCCTGATTGCCCTCAAGACCAGAAATGCCATCATCATCAGCCCCCATCCGAGAGCAAAGAAATCCACCATCGCAGCTGCAAAGCTGGTGCTGGATGCGGCAGTCAAAGCCGGCGCACCGGAGGGAATCATTGAGTGGATCGACATTCCGTCGCTGGACATGACCAATCTTGTCATGAAGGAAGCGGACATCATCCTTGCAACGGGAGGTCCCGGCATGGTCAAGGCGGCATATTCCTCCGGAAAGCCCGCCCTCGGTGTCGGCGCCGGAAACACGCCTGCCATCATCGATGATACGGCAGACATTGTGCTGGCGGTCAACTCCATCATTCATTCCAAAACCTTTGATAACGGTATGATCTGCGCGTCGGAGCAGTCGGTCATCGTACTGGACGGCGTGTATGATGCCGTCAAGGCGGAGTTTGCGGACAGAGGGTGCTATTTCCTGAATCCGGAAGAAACCGAGAAGGTTCGTAAGACCATTCTCATCAACGGCGCACTGAATGCAAAGATCGTCGGTCAGAAAGCGGTGAAGATTGCTGAGCTTTCCGGTGTGAAGGTTCCCGAAGGAACCAAAATCCTCATCGGAGAGGTAGAAAGCGTGGAGCTTTCCGAGGAATTCGCACATGAAAAGCTTTCTCCTGTCCTTGCTATGTACCGCGCCAAGGATATTCAGGACGCCTTTGCAAAGGCGGAGCACCTGATCGCCGACGGCGGTTACGGTCACACCTCCTCCATCTATCTCAATACCGCAACCGAGCAGGCAAAGCTTGACGAATTTGCGGCACGGATGAAAACCTGCCGGATTCTTGTGAATACCCCCTCCTCGCAGGGAGGCATCGGAGATCTGTATAACTTCAAGCTGGCTCCGTCCCTGACCCTGGGATGCGGCTCCTGGGGCGGCAACAGCGTCTCGGAGAACGTCGGTGTCAAGCACCTGATCAACATCAAGACCGTAGCAGAGAGGAGAGAAAATATGCTCTGGTTCCGCGCGCCCGAAAAAGTATACATCAAGAAGGGCTGCCTGCCGGTCGCTCTGGACGAACTCAAGACCGTAATGGGCAAGAAGAGAGCCTTCATTGTCACCGACAGCTTCCTTTACAAGAACGGTTACACCAAACCGATTACCGATAAACTGGAGCAGATGGGAATTCAGCACGCCTGCTTCTTTGATGTCGCTCCCGATCCGACGCTTGCCTGCGCAAAGGCAGGTGCCGAGCAGATGCGGGTGTTTGAGCCGGATTGCATCATCGCACTGGGCGGCGGCTCCGCAATGGATGCCGGCAAGATCATGTGGGTGATGTATGAGCATCCGGAGGTGGACTTTGCCGACATGGCAATGCGGTTCATCGATATCCGCAAGAGAGTTTATACCTTCCCCAAGATGGGCGAAAAGGCATATTTCATCGCCATCCCGACCTCTGCCGGAACCGGCTCCGAGGTTACTCCGTTCGCAGTCATTACGGATGAGAAGTCCGGCATCAAGTATCCGCTTGCCGACTATCAGCTTCTGCCGAACATGGCAATCATTGACACCGACTTCCATATGAGCGCGCCGAGAGGTCTGACGGCGGCATCCGGCATCGACGCAGTAAGCCACGCGCTGGAGGCATATGCTTCCGTCATGGCAACCGGATATACCGACGGACTTGCCAAGGAAGCGCTCCGCACCATCTTCAAGTATCTGCCCCGTGCATATGACAACGGACAGACCGATGTGGAGGCGCGTGAAAAAATGGCAAACGCTGCCACCATGGCGGGTATGGCGTTCGCAAATGCGTTCCTCGGTGTCTGCCACTCCATGGCACACAAGCTCGGCGCCTTCCACCATATCCCGCACGGCGTCGCCAACGCGCTGATGCTGGAGGAGGTTCTGCGCTTCAATGCGGCAGAAGCTCCCGTCAAGATGGGTACCTTCTCGCAGTATGACCATCCGCACACGCTGGAGCGGTACGCAGAGGTTGCCGACAGTCTGGGACTCGGCGGAAACACCGACGAGGAGAAGCTGGAAAACCTCATCAAAGCGGTCAACGGCCTCAAGGCAAGAGTCGGTATCAAGCCCACCATCCGCGACTACGTGCCGGATGAAGCGGACTTCCTCAACCGTCTGGATGCCATGACCGAGCAGGCATTTGATGACCAGTGCACCGGAGCCAATCCGAGATATCCGCTGATGAGCGAAATCAAACAGATGTACCTCAACGCTTATTACGGTAAGGAACACTTCCATGAGCCGGAGATGCCCACTGCCGCCGACGTTACGGTTTCCGAGGACGCACAGAATTTCAAACAGGCATACCGCAGAGCCAAGAGCGGTATGAAGAAAGCATAAGGAGGATACGATCATGAAACTGGACAGAATTATCGCAGTCAGAAACAACAAGACCGTTTACCGTGACGGAGACCTCTGCATGAAGGTTTTTGATGAGACGTACTCCAAGGCGGACATTCTCAACGAAGCGCTCAATCAGGCAAGAGTCGAGGAAACGGGACTGCCGATCCCGAAGATTCAGGCAGTCACCGTCATCGACGGCAAGTGGACCATCGTGACGGATTATATCAAGGGAAAGACGCTGGCACAGCTGATGGAGGAGGATCCGGACAAAAAGGACGAATACATGAACCTGTTTGTGGATCTGCAGATCGAGGTGCAGTCCAAGAGCTGCCCGATGCTGACCAAGCTCAAGGACAAGATGAACCGGAAGATTTCCGAGACGGATTTTGATGCCACCACCCGGTACGATCTGCACACCCGGCTTGATGCCATGCCCAAGCATACCAAGCTCTGCCACGGCGATTTCAACCCCTCCAATATCATCATTACCGATGACGGCAATCCCTATATTCTGGACTGGGCACATGCAACGCAGGGGAACGCTTCCGCAGACGCGGCAAGAACGTATCTTCTGTTCTGGCTGAACGGCGATATTGAGGGAGCCAAGCAGTATCTGGAACTGTTCTGCAAGAAGAGCAATACCGCAAAGCAGTACGTACAGAAATGGATGCCGATCGTTGCGGCGTCCCAGTCGGTGAAGGGGAATGAGAAAGAACGCGAGTTCCTGCACAGCTGGGTCAACGTCGTGGATTACGAATAAACCGCAATTGCCTCTGAATCTGAATTACATAAGGAGAAAAAGCAATGAAAGTCACAGTATGTATCGGTTCTTCCTGCCACATCAAGGGATCAAGACAGGTGGTACAGGAGCTACAGTATCTGATTTCCGAGGCAGGACTTGGCGACAAGGTTGATCTCGGCGGAACGTTCTGCATGGGAAAATGTCAGGAGGGTGTCTGCGTGACGGTCGATGACAATTTCTACTCGGTGTCCCCGGAGACGGTCAAGGACTTTTTTGAAAAAGAAATCAAGGCAAAGGTCTGAGGGATATGATATTCGTTGAGGTCTGTGTCGGCAGCTCCTGTCACCTCAAGGGAGCCCCTGAGATCGTGGAGCTGCTGCAAAAAAACATCGCGGAAAACCATCTGGAGGATGAAATTATTCTCAGTGGGAGCTTCTGCACCGGCAGATGCAACCGGATCGGAGTTACCGTCACTGTCGGAGACGAGGTTTATACCGGAATCACGAAGGACGGGTTCCGGGATTTCTGGAACGACAAAATTCTGCCGGCACTGAAGGCAAGTCAGGAGGAAACATGAAATGGCAGAATGCCTGACCCTGAAAAAATCCAACTGCAAGAACTGCTATAAGTGCATCCGTCATTGCCCGGTCAAGTCCATCCGCTTTTCCGGAAACCAGGCGCATATCATCGGCAACGAGTGCATTCTCTGCGGACAGTGCTTTGTGGTCTGTCCGCAGAATGCCAAGCAGATCGTGGACGAGACCGAAAAGGTCCGCGTGCTGATCCAGTCGGGGGATCCCGTTTATGTCAGCCTTGCGCCTTCCTTCATTGCAAACTACGGCGTCGGTATCGACGGAATGAGGCAGGCGCTGAAAAAACTTGGGTTTGCCGACGCGGAGGAAACCGCGATCGGAGCGACCATCGTAAAAACAGAGTATGAAAAAATGCTGGAAGACGGAAATCACGACATCGTGATTTCCTCCTGCTGCCATTCGGTCAATCTTCTGATTCAGAAGTATTTTCCGTCAGCGCTTCCGTATCTTGCCGATATTTTTTCTCCGATGCAGGCGCACTGCACCGAGATCAAACGGCGGGTGCCGAACGCAAAGACCGTTTTCATCGGTCCCTGCGTGGCAAAAAAGGACGAGGCGGAGCATTACGCGGGCATCGTGGACGCAGTGCTGACCTACGAAGAGCTGACCGCATGGATGGAACGGGAACATATCGTGCCGGAGAGCGCAATCGACGAAACCGAAGAGAGCCGGGCACGCTTCTTCCCAACCACCGGCGGGATTCTCAAAACCATGGCGCAGAACACGCCGGGATATACCTATCTTGCCATTGACGGGGTCGAGAACTGCATGGCGGCGCTGAGGGACATCGAGAGCGGGAAAATTCACAAATGCTTTATCGAAATGTCCGCCTGTGTCGGGAGTTGTATCGGCGGTCCCGTCATGGAAAAGTATCACCGTTCGCCGGTATCGGATTATGCGGCGGTGGCAAACTACGCAGGCAAAAAGGATTTTGCGGTCGCACAGCCGGACAGCCTGGGGCTGAGGAAAATCTTTGAACCGATTGAGCGCCGTTACGGAACTCCGAGCGAGAGCGAGATTCGCGAAATTCTCCGGAAGATGGGCAAAACAAAGCCGGAGGATGAATTGAACTGCGGTTCCTGCGGTTACAACACCTGCCGGGAAAAGGCGATTGCCATTTACCATGGCAAGGCGGAAATCTCCATGTGCCTGCCGTATCTGAAAGAGAAAGCGGAAAGCTTCTCCGATTGCATCGTCAATAATACCCCCAACGGACTGATTGTGGTCAACGACGCATTGGAGGTACAGCAGATCAATGACGCCGCGCGGAAGATCATGAACATCCGTTCCGCTTCCGACATTCTGGGAGACCAGGTGGTGCGGGTGCTGGATCCGTCCCTGTTTTTGCAGGTGCTGGAGACCAAGCGAAGCATCCGCGACCGTCGGATGTATCTTGCGGAATACAAAAAATATGTCGAGCAGACGGTGGTGTACGACTCCACCTATCATTTGCTGATCTGCATCATGCGGGACGTGACCGACGAGGAAACCGAACGCGAGAAGAAGGAAAACATCAGCCGCCAGACGGTGGAAATCGCCGACAAGGTGGTGGATAAGCAGATGCGGATCGTGCAGGAAATTGCGTCTCTTCTGGGCGAGACTGCCGCAGAGACCAAAATTGCACTCACCAAGCTGAAAGAGAGTATCACGGATGAATGATTTGTGTGCCGACATCGGCTATAAAAGCATCAACCACATCGGGGAGCAGCTTTGCGGCGACCATGTGGACATCGTGGAGCAGGGCGAAAACTCCACGGTCATTGTGCTTGCCGACGGACTCGGCAGCGGAGTCAAGGCGAGCATTCTTTCCACGCTGACCTCCAAAATCATTTCTACCATGATGGCGGAGGGGCTGACGCTGACCGACTGTGTGGAAACCATTGCACAGACGCTCCCCATCTGCTCGGTGCGCGGCGTGGCGTACTCCACCTTTACCATCCTGCATCTGGTCGAAAACCGGGAAATGGAGATCATCCAGTACGACAATCCGCTGGTGATCCTGCTCCGGGACGGAAAGAATTACGACTATCCCAAGACCGAGATGAACATCGGCGGGAAAAAAATATATCAGTCGGTGGTCAAACTGCAGGAGAACGACATTTTCATTGCCATGAGCGACGGGTGTCCGCACGCCGGCATCGGCATTGCGTACAACTTCGGCTGGAAGCGAGAGGACATCATCGGCTATATGGAGACCGTCTCCATTGCAGGCTATACGGCAAAGACGCTGTCCACCATCCTGATTGATGAGGTCAACAAGCTCTATGCAAAGCGTCCGGGCGACGATGCCACGGCTTGCGTGGTGAAGATCCGCAAGCGGGTGCCGATGAATCTTTTGTTCGGCCCTCCGCGAGATCGCGACGACTGCAACCGGATGATGTCCCTGTTCTTTTCCAAGGAAGGAAAGCACATCATCTGCGGCGGAACCACCTCCTCCATCGCGGCAAAGTATCTCGGAAAGCCTGTCAGGGCAAGCCTGAACTTTGTGATGAGCGACGTTCCTCCCATCGCGGAAATCGAAGGGGTGGATCTGGTCACGGAGGGCGTTATCACCGTCAATAAGGTAGTGGAATATGCCCATGACGTACTGGGTGAAAACAAGCTTTATGAAAAATGGAGCTTCGGACAGGATGGCGCGTCGCTGATCTGCCGGCTGTTGTTTGAGGAAGCCACCGATATTAACTTTTTTGTAGGAAGGGCGGTAAACCCCGCGCACCAGAATCCGGATCTTCCCATCAACTTCAATATCAAAATGAATCTGGTGGAGGATTTGTCCAAATGCCTCCGGCAGATGGGAAAACGGATTAAGGTCAGCTATTTCTGATCCTTGCAGAGGTAAAATATGAGAAAATTTGATACCAAGGTACAACACCTGAAATACAAGGTTCTGCGGGAGGTTGCCCGCGAGGCGTGGGCGGATCGCCTTCCCGAAACCGCAATCGACATTCCCAAGACCATCGTTCCCGGCAAGATTCCGACGATGCGCTGCTGTGTTTACAAGGAGCGCGCGATTCTGACGGAGCGGGTCAAAATTGCCATGGGCGGAGCGAAATCCAATCCGAACGTGATTGAAGTCATCGACATCGCCTGCGACGAATGCCCCATGGGCGGATATGAAGTGACCAACGCCTGCCGCGGATGTCTGGCACATCGGTGCGAGGATGTCTGCCGCTTCGGTGCCATCACCTTCGACCAGAACCACGTTGCGCACATTGACAAGAGCAAATGTAAGGAATGCGGTGCCTGCGCCAAGGTCTGCCCCTACAGCGCCATCCACAATTACAAGCGCCCCTGCGAGACCGCCTGCAAGGTCAAGGCAATTTCCATGGGAGCGGACAAACAGGCGTGCATCGACAACGACAAGTGCATTTCCTGCGGCGCGTGCGTCTATCAGTGCCCGTTTGGCGCCATTACGGACAAATCCTTCATCCTGAACGTGATCGATATGCTGAAGGGGAGCCACGGAAACCAGAATTACAAGATTTATGCCATCGTCGCTCCTTCCATTTCCAGCCAGTTTACCTATGCAAAGCTCGGGCAGGTCATCACAGGACTGCGGAAGCTGGGCTTCCATACGGTCATTGAGGCGGCACTGGGCGCGGATATGGTCGCACAGGCGGAGTCGAGAGAGCTTGCCGAAAAGGGATTTTTGACCAGCTCCTGCTGCCCGGCGTTCGTCAGCTACATCGAAAAGAACTTCCCGGATCTGTTGCCGTTTGTTTCCCATAACCCCTCTCCGATGACAGCCATCGCAAAATACCTCAAGGAGCATGACGATGCCTGCAAGACGGTATTCATCGGTCCCTGTACGGCAAAGAAGATGGAGGTTCAGCGGGAGAACGTCAAGCCGTATGTGGACGCGGCGATGACCTTTGAGGAATTGCAGGCACTGTTTGACAGCCGGGATCTGGACATTACCACGCTGGAGGAGGGCGTGCTTGACAACGCCTCCTACTTCGGCAGAATTTTTGCTCGGAGCGGCGGACTTTCCGACGCGGTTGCGGAAGGACTGAAGGAGCAGGGACTGGACTTCCTGCTCAAGCCCTGCGCCTGCGACGGTATCGAGCAGTGCAAACTGGCACTGCTTCAGAAGAGCAAAGGAAAGCTGGATGCCAACTTCATTGAAGGAATGGCATGCGTCGGCGGCTGTATCGGAGGCGCCGGATGCCTGACCCATGGAGAAAAGAACAAGGCAGAGGTGGACAAATACGGCAGAGAGGCATTGGAAAAGACCATTACGGATGCCGTTTCCGTGCTATAAAAGACCGTAAAAGGCTCAAAAACAAATCCTTGCCGCGATTCCGTCGGAAAAGGATGAGGCGGTGTTAAAAGCGCAGAAGGTGTTGAAGCTCAAAAGGAGTTAAGACCCGGAAGAGCTTTTGGCATCGCCGTTCCGCTTTCAGATCCGTGATTGCCAACCGGGGTTCTTCCGCAGAACGGCAGGCAAAACGAAAACGGGATTTGCGATGAAAAAACACAAATTTATCAATGTAAAAAACAGGAAAACATATTGACATTTCAAATGACGTGTGCTATACTGATTACCGATATTGAGAAAAAACAGAAAAATCATCGTAAACCAGTCGAAAGGCTGGGACACAAAGCCAGATGGGTCTAACGCAGACTGCGGTCAGCTATGACAGCCGGTTGCCATCGGAATGCTCCGATGTAAGTAAAAGAGTGTTTTTTGCGCGCTTTTATTTGCGGTACCCGTCCGGAATTGCATAGCAATTCCGACGGGTCTTTTTTTGAGAAACAAAGAAATGCGCCGGACGGAGCATGGTACACATGCTTCATCGGAGCAAAGGGGCAGGCATAAGCCGAAACCGGGAGGAGGAATCAGAATTGAAACTGGTGAATACCATCAAAAAGAATAAGATCGCGGTCGCCATTTTGTCCGTGGTGCTGGTCGTCCCGTTGATTGTTCAGCTTGTCCGGTACCTCAGCCGACCGAAGATCATGAAAACCAATGTGCGGCAGGAGCACGGCGGGACGGCAAAACGTCTGATCATCTGTCTGGTAGTCGCCGCCATCGGCATTGCCACACTCGGTGTCATTTCCTTCTTCCTGGGACAGCGGGTAGTGGATCCGGACGGCAATATTCTCGGCACGGGGGAGCTGCGGGTCAACCTGAATGACGGAAAACCGCTGGTGACAGAGGAGGACGTGATCGGCCCGGGATGTGACATTGAAAAAACCTTTTTCATCGAAAATCTCGGCAATTACGATGCGTGGTATAAGCTGTATTTTGAAAATGTCGACGGAAAAATTGCCGACATTGTGGAGGTCACGATTCAAAGCGGCGAAAAAGTTCTGCTGCAGGGAAAGGTTTCGGAACTGACGGCAGATCGGGTGAGCGCCATGGAGGAACTGCTTCCGAAGGGTGCCCGCAAAACCCTGACGGCAACCTTCCATATCCCGGAGACCTACGGAAACGAAATTCAGAAGCAGAGCGTCACCTTCCGGCTGGGAGCCAAAGCGGTGCAGGCAAACAACAACGAAGCGAAAGATTTTGGTGATTGAGGAGTAATGTATGAATAAAACACTGAATATCATCAGAATCGTCATCACATGGGCGGCAGTCGTAATTGCCGTCTGCATGATGGGCTTTACCATCATCTCCGCCACCACATTGGATCGGAATGACCGCGGAATTTTCGGCATCAAGATGTTCAAGGTGCTGTCGGATTCCATGAGCAAGACTGATTTTTCGGCGGGGGATCTGATTTTTGTAAAGGAAACGAAGGATCCGTCCGAATTGAAGGAAGGGGACATCATTTCCTATATTTCCACCAATACCGACAACTTCGGTGAGGTGATCACGCACAAGATCCGGCGGCTGACCACGGACGCGAACGGTGCGCCCGGCTTTGTGACCTACGGAACCACGACGGACACCGACGACGAGATCATCGTGACATACCCGTATGTGCTGGGGCAGTACGTCGGCAGAATCCCGAAGGCGGGATATTTTTTCGACTTTCTCCAGACCACACCGGGGTATATCGTATGCATCCTTTTGCCGTTCTCCCTGTTGATTCTTTCTCAGGCGCTGTCCAGCGTCCGGCTGTATCGGCGCTACCGCGCGGAGCAGACCGCAGAGCTGGATGCGGAGCGCGCAAAGGTGGAGGCGGAAAAAGCGGAGACCAAGCGCATGATGGAGGAGCTTCTGGCAATGAAAGCACAGCTGGAAGCCAATCAGATGCCTGTGACCGATGCCGATGCTGATACCGCCGGAACGACTGCCGGGGAACCGACCGGAGAAACCGCCGGGACAATGGCAACGCCGGAATCGCAACCGCCGCAGGAAGCCCCTGCGCAGACAGTGCCGGAGAATACCGCATCCGGGGAACAGCCACCGGCGGGCGAAAATGAAACAGGAATAAAATAATAAAATAAATATTTGACAAGTATATAATTTTTTATGGAGGGATATAAAATGAAAAAGCACATGTCAACCAAACGGGCACTGGTGTTCCAGCTGTTGTCCATGCTGGTCTGCGTCTCCATGCTGGTGGGGTCCACCTTCGCATGGTTCACGGACACGGCAAGCACCGCGGTCAACACCATTCAGGCAGGAAATCTTGACGTTCAGCTTCTGGACGCTGACGGCAACGAGTTGGGAACCGCTCCGCTGAAGTGGGTCGCCAAGGACGGCAGAGTCCAGAGCGAGATTCTGTGGGAGCCTGGCTGCACCTACAATCTGGAGTCCTTCCGGATTAAGAACAACGGCAACCTTGCCCTGAAGTACAAGGTTGTGATTTCCGGTATTCAGGGAAATGCAAAGCTTCTGGAGGTTATTGACTTTACATATACGACAACCGATGCGGACGGAGTTTCCGCAGTATATGATCCCACCGCAGAGCATGTTCTGACTGCCGGTGCGGATTCCGGATTGATCACCATTACCGGAAAGATGCAGGAGAGCGCCGGAAACGAGTATAAGAACGAAAAGCTGGAAGGCATTGCCATCACGGTTTACGCGGCGCAGGCAACTGTCGAGAACGACAGCAACGGCAACACCTATGATGAGAATGCAACCTACCCGGTGGTCAATTTGAATGAAATCAAAGCAGCGTTTGCAAACGGCGGTATCATCTCCGTGGTCGAGAATATCTACACGGATGCCAGCGATACCGTTGCAGCACGTGTGACGATCACCGCACCTACCACGCTCAATCTGGATAAGAAAATTGTTTCTCCGGACAATATGGGGGAAAACAATGTCAACTTTGTTGCACTGCTTGTAGATGCCGATACCACGATCCACGCAGGAGCGGACGGCGGTATTAATACCGGTGTCAACGGTGCTTATGCCATCAATGTAAGGAAGGGCGCAAACCTTACTATCACCGGCGGAACCTACTACGGCGGAGGCACGGCGGTTCAGGTACAGGAAGGAACGCTTACCATCACGGGCGGGCACTTTGCGGCAGAGCCGTTCGGCGAACCCTACGGATACAGCTTCCTTATCAACTGCGTTGACAGCGCTTACCGTGACGGTACTGCCAAGGTTATCATAAAAGGCGGTACGTTTGTAAACTTCAATCCTGCCGACAACACCGCGGAAGGCGCCGGCACCAACTTTGTTGCCGACGGCTACAAGGTGGTTGCCGAAGCACAGACAAACGGCGATGTCTGGTACACCGTGGTTCCGGAATAATTTTAAAAAGATCGGATTTGAAACAGCTTCTCCGCCTTCGGGCGGAGGGGCGATGTAAGGGTACAAACCGAGCGTGCTTGTGCCCTTACATCGCCGGAACGTGGCTTTGCGCTCGACGACCAAAAAGCAGATATCCCCTCCATATCGGCGCGGGAGATATTCTGAATCTTTGCACCGGAAAATCAACAAAAGGAGAGCTTTTTATGAAAAAGCACATGTCAACCAAACGGGCATTGGCGTTTCAGCTGTTGTCCATGCTGGTCTGCGTCTCCATGTTGGTGGGGTCCACCTTCGCATGGTTCACGGACACGGCAAGCACCGCGGTCAACACCATTCAGGCAGGAAACCTTGACGTTCAGCTTCTGGACGCTGACGGCAACGAGCTGGGCACCGCTCCGCTGAAGTGGGTCGCCAAGGACGGCAGAGTCCAGAGCGAGATTCTGTGGGAGCCTGGCTGCACCTACAATCTG
>CAKSPO010000028.1 GCA_934481515.1 uncultured Eubacteriales bacterium | reverse complement strand
GTGCTATACTTCGTTATGTATTCGAGATAGGCTCTTTAGTCTCACGCTACAGCGCGGTCTGACAGTTTCAGAATTGCGCCGGACGGTGTTGGCTTCGTCTTTTTTCCGGGTACAGATATTTTTATTCACGGAGGTACCCGACATGAATAACGGTACAGTCAAGTGGTTCAATGCGGAAAAGGGCTACGGCTTTATTTCCAACGACAATGGCGGAGATGATGTGTTTGTTCACTTCTCTGCAATTCAGGTAGACGGTTTCAAGACTCTGACGGAGGGTCAGAAGGTTACTTTTGACACCGAGCCGGATCCCAAGAACAGCGCAAAGCTGAGAGCGGTCAACGTTCGTCTTGCCTGAAACATTGTAAAAAAGCGGGGAAATGCTTGCGTTTCCCCGCTTTTTTGATTCTGTAACAAAAACGCATGAACCGAAGCTTGCTTTCGTTTGCTGCAGGTTGCTGTCATTTGCTATGATCTGAAAGGTGTGTGCGGCGGTGGCAGAAACATGTGCGGCGGAAGTTCAGACCCGTATACGACGAAAGTTCAAGGGGCGGGGCAGTTCATACGGAGGCTTGAAAAAACACATACGGCAATCGCTTTTTGCCGTTATGCCGCCGGAGGATGCGGCGTACGAAAAGGAAAGGAGATTTGTGATGCGACGATTCAAAAGAAAAATCAATCGCGGGCTTTTGCTTGGTGCCGTGCTGCTTTTGGGACTGGCTGTGTTTGTCATTGTCGGTGAGGTTCGGTTCCGGCAACAGGTTCCGGACATCCGGAAAACCGTGCAGGCGTATGTCAACAGCCTGCCGGAGCTGAATACGTTGCCGGCGGACGGAAAGGTCGGAGAGGTTTTGACTCCGGCGCAGAAGGAGGAGCAGAACCGGAAGCTGGAGACGTTTCTGGAAACATACTGGGCAAACGGAGAGGGAAGCGGCGGATTGACCTTCAGCTATTCCGCGGCGGACTTCCGCGCATATGCGCAAAAGCTCCGGAGCGCTCCGATCAGAGCGACCTTCCGGGATTTTTCCGTTTTGGTTCCGGAGCAGTCGATCACCGTCAAAGCCGCGGGAGCGGGGTATGCGACCGTCAGTGTTGCGGTCGGGGACTTCAATGTGCTTTGCACGGGGGATGCCTATGCTCTGCTTTGCGGTTTGTGTGACGGGGGGACGAGCGCCTGGGAGGATACGGAGCCGGGGGGTGGCAGCCCGGAAGAGAGCAACCCGGAACGCCGGGTATCCTACCGGATGATGCTGAACTTTGAGATGAAGCGCGTCGGCGGGGAGTGGAAAATCGTCTCGGTTGGCGGCTACTGCGCTCCCGGCGCGGAATACGAGGATGTGGAGGTGATCGGATGACACCCGTATTGCATATTGAACATCTGACGAAAACGCTTGGCGGGCGGGAGATTCTTCACGATATTTCTTTCGACACCTTCGGTGGCGAGGTCTTCGGATTTCTCGGACCGAACGGTGCCGGGAAAACGACCACCATCAAGATTGTGGCGGGACTGCTCACGCTGGAGCGTGGGACGGTGACGGTGGACGGGCACGATCTTTCCACCGACTATGAGGGAGCACTTTCGCAGATCGGTGCGATTGTGGAGAACCCGGAGTTTTACAAGTACATGAGCGGATGGGATAACCTTTGCCTGTATGCCAATCTCCGCGGAGTGTCGGAAGCCCGTGTCCGGGAGATGGTGCATCTGGTGGGACTGGACAACCGCATCCGGGAAAGAGTGGGACGGTATTCGCTCGGTATGCGGCAGCGGCTTGGCGTGGCACAGGCGATGATGCACAACCCGAAGCTGTTGATTCTGGATGAACCGACGAACGGTCTGGATCCTGCCGGAATCAAGGCGCTGCGGGACATTCTCAAGGATCTGGCGCACCGGTCCGGTGTGGCTGTGATGGTCTCCAGCCATCTGATGAGCGAGATGGAGCTGATGTGCGACCGCGTCGGGATCATTGTGGGCGGAAATCTGCGCAGTGTGCATCCGATTGAAGAGCTGGTTGCCGCATCGGCACCGAACCGGGCGGAGTTCCTGCTCCGCGTCGGGAATGCGGAGAGAGCGAAGGAACTTCTCTCCGTGATGTCGACGGTACAGGTGCTCTCGGCTACGGAGGGCGTGCTGGATCTGACCGTTCCGGCAGCTCTTGCAGACGAGACACTTGCGGCGGTGAACCGGAAGCTGGTGTTTGGCGGGGTCGGGCTTTATACGGTCAGCCGGAAGGAAAACCGGCGGCTGGAGGATGTTTATATTGAGCTGACCGGCGAGGGAGGTGTGCAGATTGGCTAAATTCGGAAAGCTGATTCAGAACGAGTGGCGCAAGCAGTTCCGCAAGGTATCGGTGTGGGTCATGCTCCTGATTCTTTTCCTTGCGGCGGTTGGCTTTGCGCTTCTGAACAGCACGGAAGACTTTGAGTATGGACGGGTGGAAAGCTCCGATGACTATCTGCGGTCGCAGATTCAGTATTACCAGAGACTCCTGGAGGAAAAGAATCCGGGGGATGAGGAGCGGCTTTATTATGAGAAACAGGTGGAGCTGTATCAGCTGTATCTGGATCTGAAGCTTCCTTCCGACGACTGGCGGCTCCGCCGGGAGCTGGTGGAATCGGCGTTGGATGCCAAGTATGACGGGAATACGGAACGGTATGAGACATTGCTCCGGATTCTCCGGGAAAACGATGTTGCCGGCTATTACCGGTTGCTTCGCGCGGACGGAGAAGCGCTTGCCGGGACGGATGCAGAGCTTGCCCGGATTGTGACGGATTTTTATGACTACTGCATCGAACATGAGGTGGTTCCGGATCAGAGCGACTGGCGCTACCCGGTGGCGTCTCAGATCATGGCGGACCGGCGCACCGTTCTTGCGCAGGAGCGTCTGCGCGACGGCGGAAAGAAGTGGGACGAATCCGCATGGTCCGAGGCGAGAGACCGGCTGGCAGTGCTGGAATACCGCTTGGAGAAGGGGCTTTCGGTCAATCCGGCAGACAGCTTTACGGCGGGCGAGGATGATATGGGGCTTGGAAGTCTGGTTGCCTCCGGCTACGGGGCGAACCGCTCCGGCGGGAAGTTCTGGGACAGCATGGCGGGAACCGCTTCCGTCATGTCGCTGATCTGCATGCTTTCCATTATTTTTGCCGGCGGCGTGGTTGCCAACGAATTTTCCGCGGGCACCATCAAGTTCCTTCTGGTCAGCCCGGTCACGCGGAAAAAGATTCTGTTTTCCAAGTATGTCTGCATGCTTTTGCTCCTGCTTCTGATGGTGGGGATTCTGTTTGTCGGAAGCGTGCTCGGCTCTCTGCCGGGAGGACCCGCACAGGTGTTTGCCCCGGCGGTCACCGCACGCGACGGGCAGGTGCATCTGACCTCCCCGTTCCTCCTGCTCTTCCGGGAATACCTTCTGTCCGGTGTGGAGGTGCTGGTCATGATGACGCTGGCGTTTGCCATTTCCTCTCTTTTCCGCAACAGTGCGCTTGCCATCGGCATCAGCCTGTTCGGTTATTTCGCAGGAAGTCTGTGCGTCAGCATTCTGTATATGCTGGGGCTGGACTGGGTACGGTATCTGCTTTTTGCAAACCTGAACTTTTCCGCCATTGCGGCGGGAAGTACCGGGATTGCGCACCAGTCCCTGCCGGTGGCAATCGTCGTTGTGGTGCTTCATATGATCGTGTTCCTTCTGACGGCAATGGATGCCTTTGACAACCGGGAGGTATGACCGCCCGGAACGGACGAAAAAAACAGGCTGCCCCGGATGCGCTGTATGCGCATCCGGGGCAGCCTGTTTTCGGTTAGCATTCAAGGCAATGCCGCACATCTCCGACGGGACAGTTGCACAATCGGATTTTCGTCAGACGAGAAGTATGTCGGAGAAGGCACAGGCAGGTGCGGCGATTGCGGACTGCGCGAGGCTGCCTCAGTATCCTTCTTCCACCAGTCTCGGGCATTCCTCTCTGTTCCGGTATGCCTGTATGTATTGCTTCATCCACTGATAATACCGGTCTCCGTGACCGCCTTCCATCGGTTCAATGTCGCGGCTGTATTCCTGCGTGTAATTGTCAACGAAACGATATTCTCCGTCAACAAGCAGACGCTGTGCGCACCATTCGTTCCACCAGGTGAGGGTGACCACCTTGGGATGCACCCGGAAGGCTTCCTTCCATTGCTCATAGAAGAAGATTCCGTGGTTTCTGCCGTGCGCGGTCGGGAGGGACATATAGGTCTCCTGCGATGCGGTGGCGACGCTGATCTGCTCCCATTCGCCGTCCTTCTGATAAGCGGTGCCGGTATTGTTGATGTTGAGGAACTTCCAGCACTGCGCCGGGGTCAGTCCCCACATCTGTCGCACGGTGAAGGCATCCTTCATCGGGAAGTTCTCCACCGGATCCGTGTAAAGCATAAAGGGCTTTCCTTCCCAATACACAAAGCAGTCCTTCCATTTGTCCTTGGCGTAAATGCGGCTGTAGAATGCCTCAATCAGGGGACCTTCGGATTTGCCGCACCAGAGTGCGATGTAGGGGGTCCTTTTTCCTTCCTTACGCATCTCAAGAATGGTGTTGCACAGCGCTCTCAGAGGCGCGAACGCCCAGTCCTCCCCAAGCTGCCAGATTTTTGCATAGTCATCGGTTGCATTTGAAAAATCGACAATGATGAAGTCAACGCCTGCTTCGGCAAGCATGGTCATGTTGTTGCGGATGGCTTTTTTGTCGGTGCTTCTGTAGTACCCCTGTGCCGGCTTTGCCCAATAGTGGAATGCCGGGACGGGACCCCACTCTCTTTCTCCCGCCAGCGATTCGGTAATGTTGTAGACTCCCGCGTCGAGGATTCCGTCAAACCAGACCGAGTAGCAGATGCTGATCAGGTCGGTCTTGTCCGTAATGTCCAGACCGATTTCGGTCGGCTCCGGTTCCGGCGCTGTCCCTGCCGTGGTGTTTCCTCCGTCGGAGGAGTCCGTTTCGGTGTCGGCGGCAGGGGTCGTTTGGCTGCCGGAGCCGGTCGAACCGGTCGGCTCCGGATTTGTACCTTCGGGACTGCAGCCGGTGAAGATCATCATGACGGCGAACAGCAATGCGATTCCCCGCAAAAACAAAGATTTTCTTTTCACGTTTCCTCCGCGCCGCGGCGACGGCGCAACCATAATGGAAAATGCCGCCTTTCATTTTGCATTTTCGCATGGAGCCTGCATTTTGCGCCCTGTGCGACGCAAAATATGTTCCTCTGAAGGTCAGTATATCATATCTGAAGAAATTTGTCAATGCCGGATAGAGGAAGTGCCGAAACCTCAGCTGTTTCCCGGAATCGGTTTTGTGTCTCTTGTTTTCCGCGGCGAGTAGCCGAACACCTTTTTGTAGGCACGGAAGAACCCGGAGTAGTCCGGGAAGCCGTATTTTGCGCAGACATCGCCGGATTTCATTCCGTCAAGCAGGTCGTTCTGTGCCGCAATCATCTTCTTTTGCAGGATATATTGCTTCAGACCGATGTGCATGGACTGGGAAAACAGGTTCTGCACATAGGATTTGGAAAGCATCAGGTGCTTTGAGAGGTACTCCGCATCCAGCGGAAGCTCCGGATGCTCTTCGATCAGGCGGAGCATGGTGTCCACGGTCGGATTGCGCTCCGGCTCCACCTGCTCGGAACTCTCCAAACGGTAGGAAGCAAAGATCAGAAGTTCTCCCAGAAGGCAGGGGAGGACGGCTGAAAAATCCTCCGGGGCGCAGGTCTCATGGTAAAAATCCAGTTGGCGGAAGAAGTGGCAGAACTCCCGGTCGTCCCGGATGTTGATGATCCGGCTCCGTGCAAAGAGGCGGTCATAGGTTCTTTGCGACATCAGATCGGCATGAAAGTTGATGACGTAGTTCTCGTAGGGGCGCGGTGACTGGGGGAGCGCGTAATGGTAGACCGCCTTCGGGATAATCAGCAGGTCGAAGGGGTGCGGTGTGTGCAGGCTTCCGTCAATATAATATTTCACATCGCCGCGCAGAAACAGAAGCAGCTCACAAAAGGGGTGAATGTGCTTGGCATATTCCTCCGGGCGGGGGAAGGAGAGCTTGTGCGAGATTGCATAAATCGGATGTCCCGGTTTTTCATCAAACATTGGTTTTTTCTCCTTTCCGGTGCCTTTGGAAGAAATCCGTTCTTTCCTGAAACAGGATAACACAAAAAAGTAGAAAATGCAATATAAAAAATAAAAAATGTTATTGTATTTCTTTTTCTCCTGTGCTATACTGAAAATGCGCAAATAGAATGCGCTGAAAAACAGAAGAATTTTTGTGATATTTCACAAGGAGGAATCATTATGAAAAAGATGCGTGTTGCGATCATCGGACAGGGCAGAAGCGGCAGAGATATCCATGGGGCATATTTTCTTTCCGAAGCCAACGAAAACGTCACCGTGGTTGCCGTCGTAGATGCCATTGAGCACCGCCGTGAGCGTGCAAAGAAGGAATTCAACTGCGATGTTTACGCCGATTATACAGAGCTCTTCGGCAGAAAGGACATTGATCTGGTGGTCAATGCTTCCTTCTCGCAGATGCACTACCCGATTACCAAGGATCTTCTGGAACACAATTTCAATGTTCTGGTGGAAAAGCCTTTCGGCAGAACCGTGTATGAGTGCATGGATCTGATGAAAACCGCGAAGGAACACGGCGTTATCGTTGCGGCGTTCCATCAGTCGCTCTATACGCCGATTTTCCGGAAAGTCAAGGAAGTGGTTGCTTCCGGTGTACTCGGTGAGATTGAGCAGATCAATCTGCGTTACTCCGGCTTTGCCCGCCGTTGGGACTGGCAGACCCTGCAGCGCAACTGCGCCGGCGGCGTTTACAACAGCGCGCCGCACCCGATCGGACAGGGACTTGATCTGATAGGTTGGAGAAAAGACGCAAAGGTCGTATTCGCCGACTTCCATAAGAACATGACCAGCGGTGACGCAAACGATTTTGCAAAGATTCTGGTCAAGGCTCCGGACGCTCCGACGCTGGACATCGAAGTCATTTCTTCCGACGCTTACCCGGATCCCTACACCTTCAAGGTGCTCGGCTCCAAGGGCGCCATGATTGCGAACAATGCCGGTGAATATCATGTCAAATACATCATTCCCGAAGAGCTTCCGCCTCGTCCGGTGCAGTATGCGTCCCTGGAGAGAGAGGGCGACGGCTACCCGATGTACTGCCATGAGAATCTGCAGAGCCATGTGGATGAGGGCAAGGTGACCGGAGATGCTTTCACCTCTGCGGTAAAGACCTTCTACGACATGATATACAACTCCGTGATGCTCGGCAAGCCGCTGGAGATCACGCCCGAAATGGCAACCGAGGTCATCAGCATCATTGAGACGGCGCACGCACTGAACCCGATGCCGCTGCTGTACTGATCCGGCGGGGAAAGACGGAGGAATTTTAACCATGTATCGTATTGCGATTCTCGGCTGTGAAAACTCTCACGCCAATGCGTTTCTCGGACTGGTCGCAGAGGGAAAATATCCGGATGTGACCGTTGCGGGAATTTACTCCGCGGAAGCGGAAGCAGCGCAGAAGCTGCATGAAAAATACGGCACCTATGTGATGCAGACGTCCGACGAGCTGGTCGGCAAAGTGGACGGAATCATGGTGACTGCCCGTGACGGCGCCTGCCATTATCCGTTTGCAAAGCCGTATCTCCCGACCGGCATTCCGATGTTCATTGACAAGCCCATCACCTGTGACGGGGATGAGGCGGTGGAATTCATGCGGGAAGCAAAGAAGTACGGCGTTCGTCTGTGCGGCGGCTCCAGCTGTATGTATCTGAAGGAAACGCAGGAGCTGGCGAAGGCGGTTGCGGCGGGAGAGTTCGGTCGGATCAACGGCGGAAACGTCTGCGCTCCGATCAATCTGAACAATCCCTACAGCGGGTTCTATTTCTACACCCAGCACCTCGTGCAGATTATGACCACGATCTTCGGCGGCGATGTGGAATCGGTGGTTGCATCGGTTCACGCGCCGGACGCTTCCTTTATTGCGAAGTACAGGGATTACGACATTACCGGTTCCTTCCCCGGTGAAGGATATTATTATAATGCCGTGGTGTACGGCTCCAAGGGGATGCGTGCGCAGGAGCTGAATTTCAGCAAGGACGCCTATCATTTTGAGATGGACGACATGGACGCGCTTCTGAAGGGTGGTCCGATGCATCAGACCTATGACGAGTTCATCCGTCCGGTGTTCATTCTCAACGCTCTGAAGAAGTCCTCGGAGACGGGCAAGTGGGAGCCGGTCGTGGTGAAGAACGTATAAACGGAAGGATCGGGAGAATATGAAAACCATTGTAAAAGACAGGCTGACCTTCAAAATTTTTGACAACCGCGCCGAGGCAGGCAAGGCGGCGGCGGCGGACGGCGCCCGCGCCATCCGGGAGCTTCTGAAAAAGCAGGAGCGGGTCAACATTATTTTTGCCGCGGCTCCGTCGCAGGACGATACACTGGCGGCGCTGATTCAGGAAAAGGATATCGACTGGAGCCGTTGCAGGGCGTTCCATATGGACGAATATGTCGGTTTCCCCAAGGAAAAGGAACAGAGCTTCGGACATTATCTGTATGAGCACGTTTTCGGTAAGCTGCCGTTCGGTGAGGTTCACTACATCAACGGTGCCAATCCGGATCCGGATGCGGAGTGCGACCGCTACGCAAAGCTTCTGACCAAATATCCGACGGATATTGTGTTCCTCGGTATCGGTGAAAACGCGCACATTGCTTTCAATGACCCGTGGGTTGCGGATTTTGCGGATCCAAAGAAGGTCAAAAAGGTTGCGCTTGACGAGATGTGCCGCAATCAGCAGGTGCATGACGGATGCTTCGCGACGCTTGCGGATGTTCCGACGCATGCGTTTACGCTGACCATTCCGACCCTGACTGCCGCGAAGGTGCTGATCTGCACCGTTCCCTGTGCGACCAAGGCGGAGGCGGTCTACAATACCGCGACCAAAGAGATCAGTGCAGACTATCCCGCCACCATCATGCGCCGCCATCCGGATGCCGTGATGTACTGCGATCCGCAGAGCGGTGCCAAGCTGCTATGAGAACCCGGATTGAAAACGGCAGAGTGATCCGCGGCGGACTGATCCGCCGCGAGACGGTCTGTTTTGAGGACGGAAAGATTGTTGCCGATGAGGGGAGTTTTGACCGTGTGATTGATGCGGGCGGAAACTATGTGTCCGCCGGATTCATTGATCTGCATGTACACGGCGGCGGAGACTGCGATTTCATGGACGGCGAAGAAGCTTCCTTTACAGGTGCGGCGGAATTCCACGCCAAGCACGGTACCACGGCGATGTGCCCCACCACGCTCTCCGGTGCGTTTGAGGAAATGCTGACGGCATTTCACGCTTACAAGGCGGTAAAGGCGCGCGGATACAACGGTGCGGATTTCATCGGTCTGCATCTGGAGGGACCCTATTTCGCCCTGTCCCAGAAGGGGGCGCAGGATCCGAAGTATGTGCATTCTCCGGTCAAAGAGGAGTATGAGCGTCTGCTTGCCGCAACGGATGACATTGTCCGCTGGAGTGCGGCGCCGGAAATGGATACCGATTTTCGGTTTGCCGACGATCTTTGCCGGCGCGGGATCATGGTCAGTGCCGGGCACACCGATGCCGACTGCCGGCAGATGCTGGCGGCGGCGGATCATGGTTACACGCACATGACGCATTTTTACTCCTGCATGAAGTCGGTGGAGCGGGTCAACGGAATCCGCATTGCGGGCGCTGTGGAAGCGGCGTATCTGGACGATCGTATCACCGTGGAGCTGATTGCGGACGGAATGCATCTGCCCTTGGAGCTGTTGCAGATGGTCTATAAGCTCAAGGGGGCAGATCGGATTGCGCTGATTACCGATGCCATGAGAGGTGCCGGTCTTCCGGACGGAAGCCGGAGTGTACTGGGCAGCAAAAAGAACGGACAGACGGTGTATATCGACCGCGGGGTTGCATGGCTCCCGGACGGACAGGCGTTTGCCGGAAGCGTTGCGACGACTGACCGGTTGGTGCGCACGGTGCATTGCCTTGCCGGAATTCCGTTGCCGGATGCGGTCAAAATGGCGAGCGAGACGCCCGCACGGCTCATCGGATGCCGGAGCAAGGGAACGCTGGAGGTCGGAAAAGATGCCGACATTGTCATTTTCAATGAAAACATTGAGATGCAGAAGGTGCTTGTCCGCGGGCGCGAGGTCTATTCCGTATAAATTCTGAAAACAGCAAAAAAATCCAGCCGCAGGCGGTGCATCCGCCTGCGGCTGGATTGGTTTTTGAGAGGGCTTCAGATTTTCCGTGTTTTGCAGATGCCGGAAACCCAACAGACCGAAATTGGAAAATAGCCGGGAGGAAAGACAATTTTTCCGGCGTTGCACAGGTATTCCGGTTCTCTCTGATTCCGTAGGGGCGGGGTCAACCCGCCCGTTTGTAAGGGGGCGTGGCATATTGGGCAGGGGCACCAACGAGCGCATCCGGTTCTTCGATTTACCGCGCCGCAAGAGGAAAACAAAATCCGGCGGGAGGAATGCCGCCGGAGTGGTTGTTCGGATTTCTTAGAAGCGGGCGGGTTGACCCCGCCCCTACGAGAGAGGGGGGATTCCGTCATTTGACGGGAGCCGGAAGCGTAATGTGCAGATGGGATTTTTGTCCAACAGAAGCCGGATGCAGAGTGGAAAGTTATCGTTTTGCAAAACAGCAAAAATTCCGCGATACAGTTCACACCTCATCCGCCGCTGACGCGGTTCCCCTGTCTCGCTGCGGCTCGGGCACACTCGGGTTCTGACAGTCCCCCGGACTGTCATTCATTACCCTCGTGCCGCTTCGCTACCCACTGGAGAAGGCTTTTGGGTAAATCCCCCTTGGGTAAAAATCTATACTGAGATAAAAATCTATGCTGATTGCCGCGGGCATGTTCGGCTTTCATTCCTTTATCGAAAAAATGTCAAACCAAAACGAAAAATGACCGCGATGAAAAACAGTTTTTCCGGCGGTGCACGAACATTCCGGTTTTTTCTGATTCCGTAGGGGCGGGTTCTGCCCGCCCGTTTGTAAGGGGGCGTGGCATATCGGGCAGGGGCGGGGGCACCAAGGATTGAATTCGATTTATTCAATTCACTGCGCCGCAAGAGAAAAACAAATCCGGTGGGGTAGATGTTGCCGGGGTGGTTGTGCAGGTTCCATAGAGGCGGGCAGACTGTACAGTGTAATAAGATTGTATGCAGAGTGTGTAAGGACATGGTATACAGTTTTATGATAAATAAAGGCACGTTCCCGAAGAAGGAGAAGAATTTTTGCCCCACAGAAGCCGGAACGGAATGATCGAAGGGAATTTTTTGTCCGATAGGAGACGGAAATACCGCAATGAAAAACGGGATTTTTTTGTCTGGCAGAAGCCGGAAGCGGAGCGCCAGAGGTGGTGTCCTGCCGGAAAACCGGGCGGAAAACCAGCCGCAGGCGGTGCATCCGCCTGCGGCTGGTTTTATCGGGTGTTTTGCAAATCAATCCGGGAGAGGGAATTGCGGTCATCCGTTTCCGCTTTCCACAATCTGTCGGACACGGTAGCCGGTTTCTTCGTAGGGAAGTCCTTCCGGGGAGAGTTTCCGGAGCAGGACGGCGGTCTCCAGCTTGGGGTGACCGGCATGATCCGACCAGAGCGCTTTGGCGGCACCGCATTTGCGGGCAAAATACAGAACGGAATGAATTCCTTCGGAAAGGGTATGCCAGGTGGTCATCATCAGACCGTACAGGTTGCAGGAGAGGGCGGTGTCGTACATGGCATCGATGTTCCCTGTCTGATCCCACGGACACCCGATGGTATCAAAGCCGGATTTTGCAAAGGCTTCCGTCGATGGGATGGGGGCGGTTTTGATGTCGTACTGCCAGTCTGCAATGATGCTCTGCGGGTGCAGGGCATCCAGAAGGGGGCGCATGGTCTTTGCTTTCTCCCATGCCGCCGCGCGGACGTCTGCGTTCTCGGAGG
Source organism: uncultured Eubacteriales bacterium (assembly GCA_934481515.1). Classification (GTDB taxonomy): domain Bacteria; phylum Bacillota; class Clostridia; order Oscillospirales; family CAG-272; genus UMGS1865. The sequence goes on along the minus strand of CAKSPO010000028.1, from coordinate 12,601 downwards.
AGGTCTCGTAAGGAATGATCATGTCGCCCCACAGAATCGGGCGGCGCCCCTCGGCGACCACCTCTGCGGTCAGGTTTTTCAGATAGTTTACAAGACCGGAGAGCGGAAAGTATCCGGAGGAGTACATGTAAGCCTCGTCACAGCCGATGTGAAAGTATTCGCCGGAGCCGAACAGCTCGCAAAGCTCTGCCCGAACTTTTTTCAGAAGGGTTTGCACTTCGGGAGAGAAAACACTCCAGCACCAGCCGTCCGGCGTAAAGAGCGATTGCAGGCGGGGGTTCTGGTCGAGCACCACGTGCTTTCCGCAGCTGAGCCGACAGCCGGCGGCGTGACCGAGCTGGTTCATCATGGGGATCGGTTCCATACCCATGGCACGCGCTTCCCGCAGAATGGGGCGGATTTCTGCTTTGGTGTAAGCGTTTTCCCATGCCAGCTCTTTCATTGCGTCCAGATGAAGCATGCCCCAGAATTCAATGACGACGTGTGTGTAGGCAAGGATGCCGCACAGGCGCACCAGCCGGCGGAGGGATTGCAGGGTCGTATTCGGGAAAACGCAGAGATGGATCATCCGACGCCTGACGGAAAAAGAACCGTGAAGGTCGCGGCATCCGGCGCGGAAGGTGTCTTTTCCGATCGTTTCAATCTGCATGAGGAAGGCAGAGAAGCCGCGGGACAGTGTGGGAAGGTCTCTGCCGAGGATGCCGACACCCTCCGGTCGGATGCAGACGGTGTATTCCTCCCCGTCGGCAAGCGGAAGGAAGGTGGGAGTTCCGATGGAAATCCGGTTCGGTTCCCCCGTTTTAGGAACCAATACGCCCGCGCGGGAGCAAAAACCGTTCCAAAACTCCGCCAGCACCTCTGTGTCGGCGGCGGGGTCAAAGGTGACCTCTGTGCTTGCGTGAAAGACAAAGTTCTGCATAAAAACCTCCTGTAAAAAGTGATATGAAGCAGAATCAGGTCTTGTGAGATACTTTCATTATATTGGATTTTTTCGTTTTGTAAACGTAAAAAACAGATCAAAAGGTGGATTTTTCGATTCCTGCGGAATTTTAAGATGCTTATGCGATGGGAGAATTTCTTGACAAACGGGGGCGTGCTGTGCTATACTGGAGAAAATGCGTTTTCCGGTTCTGCCGGAGGTTGAATTCCGAAAGGAGGAGAGACGGAGTATGGCATATCTGTCCGATATTGAAATTGCACAAAGCACCCCTATGCGCCCGGTGACGGAGATTGCGCGGTATGCGGGAATTGACGAAGCTTATCTGGAGCCGTACGGGAAATACAAGGCAAAGGTGGATCCCGCGCTCCTGAAGCAAAATGAGAGAAAAGAGGGAAAGCTGATCCTCGTGACGGCGATGACCCCGACACCTGCCGGAGAGGGGAAAACCACGACGACGGTAGGGCTTGCGGACGGGTTGCGCCGCATCGGAAAGAATGCGGTGGTTGCTCTGCGGGAGCCTTCACTCGGTCCGGTATTCGGCATCAAAGGGGGCGCTGCCGGCGGAGGGCGTGCGCAGGTTGTGCCAATGGAGGACATCAACCTGCATTTTACCGGGGATTTTCACGCCATCGGAGCGGCAAACAACCTTCTCGCGGCAATGCTGGATAATCACATCTACCAGGGAAACGCGCTCCGGATTGATCCCCGTCGCATTGTATGGAAGCGCTGTGTGGATATGAACGACCGCCAGCTCCGCTATATTACGGATGGATTGGGCGGCAGGGTCAACGGCGTGCCGCGGGAGGACGGATATGACATTACGGTCGCTTCGGAGGTCATGGCGGTGTTCTGCCTTTCCGCCTCGCTGACCGATCTGAAGGAGCGGCTTTCCCGGATGGTGGTGGCATACACCTATGACGACCAGCCCGTTACGGCGGGAGATCTGCACGCGGTGGGCGCTATGGCGGCGCTTCTGAAGGATGCGCTCAAGCCGAACCTCGTGCAGACGCTGGAGGGAACCCCGGCGTTTGTGCACGGCGGACCGTTTGCGAATATTGCACACGGATGCAATTCCGTCATTGCCACGAAAATGGCGATGAAGCTTGGAGATTATGCGGTGACGGAAGCCGGGTTCGGTGCGGATCTCGGCGCTGAAAAATTTTTGGACATCAAGTGCCGTGCGGCGGGTCTGCGTCCGGACGCGGTGGTGGTTGTCGCTACGGTCCGTGCGCTCAAAATGCACGGCGGCGTTCCGAAAACGGCGCTTTCCGAAGAGAATCTTGCGGCGCTGGAGGCGGGGCTTCCGAATCTTTTGCGCCATGTTTCCAATATCCGGGACGTATACGGGCTTCCCTGTGTGGTTGCGCTCAACCGGTTTCCGACCGATAGCGATGCAGAGATCTCTCTGGTGGCGGAAAAATGCCGGGCGCTTGGAATGGATGCCGTCCTTTCCGATGTCTGGGCAGAGGGCGGAAAGGGTGGAGAAGCGCTTGCCGCGGCGGTCGTCCGGCTTTGCGAAGAACCGAACCGCTTTGCGTTTGCGTATCCGTCGGAAAAAAGCATCGGAGAAAAGATTGAGACCATTGTCCGGCGCATCTACGGAGGCGACGGCGTTGCGTTCACCCCTGTTGCAAAAAAAGAGATGGAGCGCCTGACCTCGCTCGGGTTTGACCGGCTTCCGGTCTGCATGGCAAAGACGCAGTACAGCTTTTCGGACGATCCCGCAAAGCTTGGTGCTCCGGAGGGTTTTACCGTCACTGTCCGGAATCTCCGCGTCAGCGCCGGTGCGGGCTTCCTTGTCGCCCTGACCGGGGATATCATGACCATGCCGGGTTTGCCGAGGGTTCCTGCGGCGGAACGGATTGATGTGGATGAAAACGGCAAAATTTCCGGACTGTTCTGATGCCGTATCGATATGAAAGGCGACACCGCGCAATTCACGATTGGCATATGCACGTGTCTTTTCCGTCATACTTAAAAATGCTTGGCTGTAGCTTGGCTGTAGTTTTGCTGTCGCTTGGTTTGGTATCGTCTGACGAAAAATTCGGCTCTTCAGATTGCAATCGGCATGAGCGGAATTGCGCGGTGTTGTTTCAATTATCTTTTTGGTTCCGTTCTGTCCGGAGCGGATTCGCTTTTACAGTTTCCTCACCGGGGGCTCCCCGGTGATTTTTTTATAGGCGCGGTAAAAGGTGGAGTAGTCCCGGAATCCGAGGCGTGCGGCAACCACGGTGGCGTTTTCGCCGTCGGCAAGGAGCTGTTGTGCAAGTGCGATGCGTTTGGTGTTGAAGTAGGTAAAGACGGAGACGCCGGTCTGCTCATGAAAGACACGGCAGAGGTGATACTTGCTGACAAAAAACTCCTGTGCCAGCACGTCCAGTGAGACCTCATCCGTCAGGTGCGCATTCAGGTAGCGGATCATCCGGGGCACCACGGCGCTGTCCATGGTGTCGGGAGAATCCGGCGGAAGAAGGGAAAGCAGAAGCAGAATCTGCGCCACGGAAGAAGCGAGCAGGGTGCTTTTTTTCTCGTCTTCCGAAAGCTCCGGCACCCGCTCCATTGCGGAGAAGGCGGCGGGAACCGGTGTGTCCGCGATGCATTCCGCGGAAAAGCAGGCTCCGCCCGGAGCGGAGAGTTGGGGGAGCTGCAGGAGGGTCTTCGGCAGAAGCGCTCTGTCAAAATGCAGAACGTAGCGCTCGTAAGGGGAGGAGCTTTTCGGGCAGACGTAGTGGTATTCGAATGGTGGAATCAGGCAGAGCATGCCGGAGCGGATGGGATACTCCACCCCCTCAATCACATACTTTCCCTCTCCCCGCAAAATGTAAAGCAGTTCGAAAAAATCGTGACAGTGGCGTTCAAAGTTGGTCTGATCCGGATGCTCGCTCCGGGAGCGCGAAAATTTCACCAGCGGAGAGCGGCAGAAAAACCGGATACCGGTCTGCCCGGAGAGGCTCCCTCCTCCGCAAAAATCATTTCCTTCTCTCATAATCACACGCTCCTTTTGCATGGAATCCGGCATCGTTTTTTGATCCGGTATCATTATACTTCAAAAGAGCAATATTTGCAATCTTTTTTGTAAAAAAAGCAATGGACTTTTTTCATCGGAATTGGTATAATTGGAAGCGTAAGAGAAAAGAACAGCGAGACTGCCGGCAGAGGGATTGCCGGCAAATCGAAAAACATTTTTCGGAAAGGAACCGAACAAAATGAAACTTGGAGCACAACTGTATTCTTTGCGGACATTTCTGCAAACCCCGGAGGACATCCGCGCGACATTCCTGCATGTCAAGGAAATCGGCTATGAGAATGTTCAGCTTTCCGGCGCTGCGCCGACCCCGGCGGAGACCCTGAAGAACATTTCCGAGGAAACCGGCATGAAGATCGTGTGCACGCACAATCCCTTTGACCGGATTGTCAACGACACGGACGCGCTGATTGCCGAGCACAAGACCTTCGGCTGCCCGGTCATCGGTCTTGGCGGAATGCCCATCCCGTACCGTGAAAAGCTGGAGGGGCTGCAGGAGTTCTTCCGGGTGATGGAAGAACCGGTCAAGAAGATCGAAGCCGCCGGTCTGCACTTTGCCTATCACAACCATTCGTTTGAGTTCAAGCCGTTTTCCGACAGCGAGGGCTGCGCATATGATGTGATGCTGGAGACCAAGCCCACATGGCACTTCATCATGGACACCTGCTGGGTGGTATACGCCGGAAAATCGGCGACCGAGTACATCAGAAAGATGGGCGCCGACCGTCTTTGGAACATTCATTTCAAGGACTTTGCAAACGACGCTCCCGGAACACAGTTTGACCAGGCGGGTTGCAAAATCTGCCCGTGCGGAACGGGATATCTTGATTTCAAGCCGATTGTGGCTCTTTGCGAGGAGATTGGCGTCAAGCATGCCCTTGTGGAGCAGGACAACGCCGTGACCTTCCCGGATCCGTTCGGACAGATGGAGGAAAGCTTCCGAAACCTGCGTCCGCTGATTGCCAAGGAGAACTGAAACGCTCCGGGAACGGATGGCGAAGGCGAAAGCAACCAAGAAATAAGGCACAATCATAGGGAAACCCATAAAACTGAAATCATGTAAGGAAAGGTGATATAGTTATGGCAAAATTTTTGATTTCCGCATTTGCGGACGAAGCCTGCGACGAGCTGGACGGTCAGATCGCCGCGCTCCAGCGCAACGGTCTGCATTGCATTGAGCCGCGCAGTATCGGCGGCGCCGTCATCAAGAAGAGTGATGAAGAAATCCGCGAGATCCGGCAGAAGCTGGACGAGGCGGGAATTACGGTTCCTTCCTATGGCTCTCCCATCGGAAAGTATGATATTACCAAAGAGTTCGGTCCTCATCTGGAGGAGTTTCATCGTGCACTGGAAATCTGCAAGATGCTTGGCACCCGCAGAATGCGGATGTTCAGCTTCTTCATTCCGGAGGGTAAGCTTGCGGAGTACCGCGACGAGGTTATGCGCCGTCTGAGCGTGATGCTGAAGGATGCAAAGGAAGCGGGAATTCTGCTCTGCCACGAGAATGAGGGCGGCATTTACGGACAGAATCCGGAACAGGTTGCCGATCTTCTGACCACATTGCCCGATCTGCGCGGCGTTTACGACCCCGCAAACTTCGTCCATCGCGGACAGGATGCGGTCAAGGGTCTGGATGCGACCCTGCCGAGCCTGGAATACTGCCACATCAAGGACTGCCTTTACAAGGACAGCGTACTGGTTCCGGCGGGTGCCGGCGACGGACATGTCAAGGAAGCGTTGCAGCGGGTGGACGCGGCGTTTGACCGGGAGATCGTTCTGACGGTGGAGCCGCACCTGTTTGCATTCCAGGCATACAAGGAGATCGACGGAAGAGAGCAGAAGCATCTGTATCATTTCAACAATTCGGACGAGTCCTTTGACTACGCCGTCAATGCGCTGAAAACGATGCTTGCGGAGATCGGTCATCCGGTCACGGACGGCAGAGGCTGATCCCGGACGGATTGCAAAACATTTTACAGGTTCTTTCTCCGGAGACGGGCAGTCTCCGGAGCGCTTGATAAACAAACTTAATTTTTACAAAAAGAGAGGTTTCTGTCATGGAAAAGGTCAGATTCGGCATTATCGGTGTCGGTAACATGGGTTCGGGTCACTCCAAGAACCTTCTGGAGGGCAAGATTGAAAACGGCGTTCTTACTGCCATCTGCGATCTGAAGCAGACCAAGCTGGACGCCATCAAGGCGCTTCCCGGCGCGGAGAACGTTGCGACGTTCAAGGATTATCACGAAATGCTCAAGAGCGGACTGGTTGACGTTGTCATCGTCGCGGTTCCGCACTACTTCCATCCGCCGATGGTCATCGACATTCTGAACGCGGGGCTGAACGCCATCAGCGAAAAGCCTGCCGGCGTTTACACCAAGCAGGTCAAAGAGATGAACGCGGTTGCCGAGAAATCGAACAAGCTGTTCGGTATGATGTTCAATCAGCGCACCAACTGTGTCTACCGCAAAATGCGCGAGATGATTGCCAACGGCGAGCTGGGCGACATCAAGCGGGTCAACTGGATCATTACCGACTGGTACCGGACGCAGAACTACTATGATTCCGGCGACTGGCGTGCAACATGGAAGGGCGAAGGCGGCGGCGTGCTGTTCAATCAGTGCCCGCACCAGCTGGATCTGTTGCAGTGGGTGGTCGGCATGATGCCGGTCAAGATGCAGGCGCACTGCCATTTCGGCAAATGGCATGACATTGAGGTTGAGGACGATGTGACCGCGTACATGGAATTCCCGAACGGCGCCACCGGTGTCTTCGTGACCACGACCGCGGACGCTCCCGGTACCAACCGCTTTGAAATCACCGGTACCAAGGGAACCCTGATCTGCGACACGCACGAGAACAAGCTGACCTTTACGAAGCTGGAAGAGGATGAGCGCGAATTCTGCCTGAAGGGCAACGGCTTCTCCCGTCCTCCCCAGAGTGAGACGGTCGAGGTGGAAACCGACGGCAAAAACCCGCAGCACGTCGGAATTCTCAACAACTTTGCAAATGCCGTGCTCGGTCTGGAGCCGCTGTTTGTCAAGGGCACCGAGGGAATCAACGGCGTGGAGCTGATGGATTCCATGATGCTGTCCCAGTGGCTGGGCAACAAGGAAGTTACGCTTCCGATCGACGACGATCTCTATCTTGCCGAACTGAACAAGAGAATTGCTACCGGTCGGGAAAAGAAGGGCAACGATGTGGTGCTTGACACCGCCGGAACCTACGGAACCAAGGCAAAATAAGATTCCGTACCGCAACGGAACCTAATCAATCCGACAGGGAGAACCATTATGAAACAATTTCGAATTGCCGTCATCGGGTGCGGATCCATTTCCGGAAACCACATCAACGGGATTCTTGCCGCCGGTGAACACATCTGTGCGCTTTGCGACATCGTTCCCGAAAAGGCGCGTGAGAGCATTGCGAAATACGGGCTCGGAGACATTCCGGTATACACCGACTACACCGAGCTTCTGGATCGGGAAAAGCCCGACATCATTCACATCTGCACGCCGCACTATCTGCATGCACCGATGTGCATTGCGGCATTGAGCCGGAACATCCATGTGCTTTGCGAAAAGCCGCTTTCCATCAATATGGATCAACTTCACGCCGTTCTTGCGGCGGAAAAGGCAAGTCAGGCGAAGCTTGGCGTCTGCCAGCAGAACCGGTATGAACCCAATATGCTCCGGCTCAAGGAGCTGGCGGAGGAAAAGGGCGTTCTTGCGGGAGCGGGCGAGGTCATCTGGGAGCGGAACGAAGCTTACTACCGCTCCGGTGCATGGCGCGGCACCATTCTGGAGGAGGGCGGAGGCGTCATGATCAATCAGGCACTGCACACGCTGGACATTCTCCAGTGGCTCTGCGGAATGCCGACGCATGTCACCGCCCACATTGCCAACGACTATCACAAGGGGCTGATCGAGGTGGAGGATACCGCCGAGGCAACCTTTGAGATGGAGAACGGAAAGCGCTATCACTTCTATGCCACCACGGCAGCAACTGCGGATATGCCGGTACAGTTCCAGCTTTGCACCGGGGACGGCAAGCCGGTCTATGCCACCAATTCGGTTCTGGTATACGACAACGAGGTATTGCCGGAGGATCCGGAGAAGCGGAACGAAAAAATGGTCGGCAAAACGGTCTGGGGAACCGGACACAAGACGCTGATTGCGGACTTTTATCACTGCGTCCGCGAGAATCTGCCGTTCCGTCTGAGCGGGGAAGAGGCATCCAAGGTGATCCGTCTGATTCTGTCGATGTACCATTCGCACGGAAACCGGATTGCCATCCTCAAATGACCGATGCAAAAACTTCAGAAAAGGAACAAAAATCATATGAAAGAATTTTTCGGAGACGGACTGCTTCTGAGCACTCCCGCGGCAGAGGAACTGTACGCAGGGGTCAAGGATCTGCCGATCATCGACTATCACTGCCACCTCAATGAGAAGGAACTGCGGGACAATCACCGTTTTGCCGATCTCGGAGAACTCTGGCTTGCGGGAGACCACTACAAGTGGAGAGCGATGCGTCTTTGCGGTGTGGACGAAAAGTACATTACCGGGGACGCGGACTACCACGAAAAATATCTGAAATTTGCAGAGATTTTCCCGCTGCTCTGCGGGGGACCGCTGTATTACTGGACGCAGCTGGAGCTGAAGCTGTTGTTCGGAATCACCGAGCCGCTTTGCCGACAGAATGCGGAGCGCATCTGGAACAGGGCAAACGAATGCCTGAAAACGCTGGACGCCGGTGAAATTCTGCGCAAATTCAAGGTGGAATACGTTGCCACCACCGATGATCCCGCATCCGATCTTTCGGCGCATGGAATCTGCGGCAACACCCGTGTCTGCCCCACCTTCCGTCCCGATTTCGCCCTGAACATGGATCCGGCGGCAATCGGACGGCTGGAGACGGCAACCGGAAAGCGGATTTCGACGCTGGCACAGCTCAAGGATGCTCTGCGTGAGCGCCTTGCGTTCTTCCTCTCCAAGGGATGCCGGATTGCGGATCACGGTATGGACTATCTGCCCACTGCCGATTGCGGGGAGGCGAATGCCGAGGCATTGTTTGCCCGTCGGGATGCGCTGAATGCAGACGAAAAGCAGGTGCTCTTCTCACATCTGATGTACTTTATGGCAGGTCTGTATGCCGAGAACGATATGGTCATGCAGATGCATTTTGCCACTTTCCGCAATGTCAACGGAGCCATGTTCGGAAAGTGCGGACGGGATTCCGGCTTTGATATTATGCGCGGAACGGTCGATACCGACGCATTGGTCGCGTTCCTCGATACGCTCAACCGGAGCGGAAAACAGCCGCGCATTGTGCTGTATTCGCTCAATCCGGTCTGCGTTCCCGCGCTTGCCACTCTGTCCGGTGCATTCCCCAATGTCCGCGTCGGCGCGGCATGGTGGTTCAATGATACCGTGGAGGGGATCCGGCGCCAGCTGGAGACCGTTGCGGAGTACGCGGCACTCGGAACCAACCTCGGCATGCTGACCGACAGCCGGTCGTTGGCAAGCTATGTCCGCTTCGATTTCTTCCGCCGGATTCTTGCGGAATTTGTCGGCGGCTATGTGGAGCGCGGTGAGTACGACGCGGAGAGCGCCAAGGAGCTGATGTACCGCGTCTGCTACGGAAACGTCAAGGAATTTTTGCATCTGTAACAAATCAGGTATTGAAAAACGGCTTCCGGAGCCATTCGGTTCCGGAAGCCGCATCAAAGAACCCAAACAAAAGAAAGGAACGAACTGCCATGAAAATGACATTTCGCTGGTACGGCGAGAAGGACAGCATTCCGCTTTCCTACATCCGCCAGATTCCGGGCATGAGCGGCGTTGTCACTGCCGTTTACGATGTTCCGGTCGGTGAGGTCTGGGATCTTGACCGGATTCTCCACCTGAAGTCTCTGTGCGAGGCGGAGGGACTGGAGATGGAGGTCATCGAAAGCGTCCCGGTTCATGAGGATATCAAGCTGGGGCTTCCCACGCGGGATCGCTACATCGCCAATTATGCAACTACCATCCGCAACCTCGGCAAAGCAGGCGTCAAATGCATCTGCTACAACTTTATGCCTGTGTTTGACTGGCTGCGCACCAATCTGCACACCCCCGCGGCGGACGGCTCCAATTCACTGTCCTACTGTCACGAGGAGCTGATGCGGCTGGATCCGCACAACCTCCATCTGCCCGGCTGGGATGAGAGCTATACCTCCGAAGGGCTTAACGCGCTTCTGAATTCCTACAGCGGCATGAGCCATGAACAGCTGTTTGACAATCTGGTATACTTCCTCAACGAAATTATGCCCGCCTGTGACGAGGCAGGCATCAATATGGCTATCCATCCGGATGACCCGCCGTGGGATATGTTCGGCTTGCCCCGCATCATCACCTGCATGGACAGCTACCGCAAACTCTTTGCGGCGGTTCCCAATCCGCACAACGGGATTACCCTCTGCACCGGCTCTCTCGGTGCCGGTCGGAACAACGATATGGTGAAAATGGCGGCAGAGCTTGCTCCCCGTTCCTATTTTGTTCACCTGCGGCAGATCAAATATGCGGGTGAGCTGGACTTCTGTGAGTGCGGTCACCGGACCGACGCGGGAAGTCTCGATATTTACGGCATTGTCAGGGCGCTGGTGGAGAGCGGCTTTGACGGCTATGTGCGTCCTGACCACGGGCGCAACATCTGGGGCGAGGACGGCAAGCCCGGCTACGGACTTTACGACAGAGCGCTGGGTGCCTGCTACCTTTCCGGACTCTTTGAGGCGATTGAAAAGGATCGTCAGCACTGAGTCGGATTCCCGGAAGCAAATGAAAACAAAAGGAGAGATATTCAATGAAATTACCGTATCAAATTGACCTGTCGGACAAGGTTGCGGTTGTTACCGGAGCCGGCGGCGTTCTGATGAGCGAGTTTGCCCGTGCACTGGCTGCATGCGGCGCAAAGGTCGCGTTGCTTGATATCAATGAAAAGGCGGCAAAGGAAGTTGCGGACTCCATCGGGGAGAACGCACTTGCCATCACCACCAACTGCCTGGAAAAGGACAGCATTCTTGCGGCACGGGATATCGTGCATGAAAAGTTCGGCAAGGTCAATTTTCTCATCAACGGTGCCGGCGGAAACAACCCGCGTGCTTCCAGCGACAATGAGGTCATGACTCCCGATACGGAGGGCATGAAGACCTTCTTTGATCTTCAGGAGAGTGGTCTGAAATTCGTGTTTGACCTGAACATCACTTCTGCGTTCCTCGTGACGCAGGTGTTTGCGGAGGATATGGTGAAGACCGGAGGAAACATCATCAACATCTCGTCGATGAATGCATTCCGTCCCTTGACCAAGATTCCGGCATACAGCGCGGCAAAGGCGGGCATTTCCAACTTTACGCAGTGGCTGGCAGTACATTTCGCTCCCTGCGGTATCCGCGTCAACGCGATTGCTCCCGGCTTCTTCGTAACCAATCAGAACCGTTCGCTCCTCTTCAATGCGGACGGAACGCCCACGGCACGGACGGGTAAGATCCTCGGTGGAACGCCGCAGAAGCGCTTCGGCGAGGTCAGCGACCTGATCGGAACTCTGCTCTGGCTCTCCAGCGATGAAGCCAGCGGATTTGTAACGGGTGTCATTGTTCCCGTAGACGGCGGTTTCAACGCGTACAGCGGCGTCTGATTCTGACAGTCGGATTCCGGCAGAATCCGGACGAAAGGTTCGGGTGCCGAGAAAGAGATTTTGCTTTAAAGGTTGCAGCACTTGTGCGGCAACCTTTATTTTTTCTGGGACGGGTGGCAGATCCCGTGCGGGCTGTGCCCGTTTCCTGTGAGGAAGAAGAGATTTTTTCGCCCGGTGGAATCCGGAAGCGGAGCGGAAAGTTATCGTTTTGTAAAACGGCAAAAATTCCATGATACAGTTCACACCTCATCCGCCGCTGACGCGGTTTCCCTGTCTCGCTACGGCTCTGGCACACTCGGGTTCTGACAGTCCCCCGGACTGTCATTCATTGCCCTCGTGCCGCTTCGCTACCCACTGGAGAAGGCTTTTGGGTAAATGCCCCTTGGATAAAAAATCTATGCTGATTGCCGTGGGCATGTTCGGCTTTCATTTCTTTTCCGAAAAAATGTCAAACCGAAACGAAAAATGCCGGGAGCAAAAACAATTTTTCCGGCGTTGAAAGAGCGTTCCGGTTTAACCAACCCGGTAGGGGCGGGGTCAACCCGCCCGTTTGTAAGGGGGGCGTGGCGCATCGGGCAGGGGCACCAATGAGCGCCTTTTTAAGAGAGAGGCACCAGTACCACAAACAAAAAAATCCGGCGAAAAAATGCCGCCGGGATGTCAGTTCGGATTCCTTAGAAGCGGGCGGGCAGACCCCGCCCCTACGAGAGAGGGGGGATTCCGTCATTTGACAGGAGCCGGAAGCGTAATGTGCAGATGGGATTTTTGCCCAGCAGAAGCCGATAAGAAGATGAAAATGATCGCAATGTAAAACAAATTTTCCGGCGTTGCGCAAGCGTTCCGGTTTAACCAACCCGGTAGGGGCGGGATCAACCCGCCCGTTTGTAAGGGGGCGTGGCGCATCGGGCAGGGGCACCAATGAGCGCCTTTTTAAGAGAGAGGCACCAGTACCACAAACAAAAAAA
>CAKSPO010000027.1 GCA_934481515.1 uncultured Eubacteriales bacterium | reverse complement strand
TTCAGCCGCCGAGACCAATGTCGTCGGGGGTGTGAAAAACTCAAAATGAGTTTTTCACACCCCCTTTTATCGTTTTTGCAAGCGCGGTTCAGAATTCCCCGTCGCCGTCTCCGACGATCTGCTGAATTTTCCGGACATCCACTTCCCGCAGAGTGTTCAGATGATGCAGAACTGTCAATGCCGCGGCGGCTCCTGCCGCTTCTCCAAGTGCAATACACACGGACATAATCCGGAAATTTGAGTGTGCAAGATGGCTGCCGGAAATATTTCTGCCGGACAGCAGCAGTCCCTCCACCTTCTTCGGCAGCAGGCAACCGTAAGGAATCGTATAGGTGCCATTCTGCTTCCATTCCTTCTGAATTCCGGTTTTGTCAAGTCCGGAACCGGTAAGGTTGTGAACATCAAAATTGAAAAACGCATGTCGCACAACCCAATTTTCATAATACCTTGCCGTCAGAACGTCATCCTCCCTCAGGCGCTCCAGTCCTTCAAAATGCCGCGTTTCCCTGATGCCGAGAAGCGATGCGGAACTCATCAGCCAGCAATGCTCATATCCGGGCACGTATTCCTGAAGGAATCGGACAATCGGTGCGATCTGTGACCGGCATTCGATCAGGGCGCGCGTCACGGACTCTGCATCCGTTCCGTCTGTGCCGACCGCGTTGGTCATATTCACGCATACGGTTCCGTCCGTCGGCTGGCGGTACAGAAGGACATGACCCGCGGGGAACGGAAGCAGTTTTTTCCCAAGTGCCTGCAATTCCCCCTTCTCTGTCGGAACCAGGCTCTCAAAGCTTCCCGGAAAAACCGCCCGGGCGTAATCAACGCCGCCCAATTTAAACATCAGTGTTGCCGGCTGCATCCGGTGATCCGTCTCCCTGCCAAGGCAAAAAGGAACACCGGCATGGAAGGCAACGTCACCGTCTCCGGTGGCATCCACCACTGCTTTTGCCCGGATGAATCCGCGCCCGCTCTTGTTTTCAACGAAAACGCCTTGCATTCTGCCGTCCTTCACATCGGCACCGCAGACGAAGGTTCCGTACAGAAGCTTCACGCCTGCTTCCAGTGCCATTTCTTCCAAAACGATTTTTTGGACATCGTGTGCGATGGCATTGATTCCGCTGTCGTTCTCCTCAATCCACCCGAAAAGCGTGCCTTTTTCCCTGGCGCGTCCGAAAATTTCCCGCATGACCCGGCTGGAGGATCGTCCGCCCCAGTGCGACATCATTCCCGCTGTGGCAATTCCGCCAAGGCATTCCGAAGCTTCGACCAGCATCGTCCCGACCCCCTGCCGGGCGGCGGTGATTGCGGCGCCGATTCCGGCGGGACCTCCGCCGCAAACCAGTACGTCGGTTTCCGCGATGACCGGCACCTGCCTTGCTTCTTCCCGGAAAAAGCTTCCCAACAAATCCGTGTTCTCCATATTCTTTCTCTCCTCTGTTTGGATGATTTTAAGTAATACCGCGCAATTCCGATGGTGCATGCGCAGTCAGATTTTTCGTAAAACGATACAAAAATTCGCAGGTTGCAACCCGCTACAAGCAAGGGCTTTATGAAGTATGACGTGAAAAGATAAAAATGCGAGTGCGAATCGCGAAGTGCACGGTGTTGCTTTTATTTTAATAAACTTCAAAGGTAAACAATCCTGTTTCGGCTGTGCCCCCGTAATTTTCAAACACGGTAAGCGCGATGGTTTTATAAGTGCCGCAAACCGCAAGAAGAACATTCCGTCGCAGATTCCGTTCCGTTTCAAAAAGAACGGTTTCTTTCCCGTCCGCTCCTGTTCCGGTTATCCGGAAGTGCTTTGCAAGCGTTTGCGGCACACGCATCACGGGAGAAGTGAAAAGAATATTGGCGCGGGTGGAATGGAAGCGCTCTGTCGGGTCATCCGTTCCGACGGTTCGGCGCAGCAGATCACTGTCAAATACAATTTTGACCCCCTCAACCGGTACGGCATCGCCAAAGTCATACACGATCCTGCTGCCGTTTGCAAGACGGATTCCGGTCGCGTTTTTTTCAAGATTCCGATCCTGTCCGTCCCGAAGTTTTTCCGGATCGGCAACGGCGGAAGCGCCGCGGATGGTCAGTCTTGCGCTCCGGCAAAGCGGTGAGACAGATCTTGAAACGTGTGGAAGATAGCAGTCATGATGCAAAAGAAGCTGCTGGATTTCTGCAACGTGCGCTCCGGCGCCGCGCGGGGTTGTGTCGTATTTCTTCGCGACAAAAGCGGCGCATCCCACCGCCTGACCGAGACAGCCGCAGCTTCCCATCACCCGGGCGGAGCTCATTGCCATATGTGTTGCGGAAATGTTCCTGCCGGCAAAAAACAGGTTTTCCACGTTCTCGGAATACAGGCACCGGTACGGGATTCCGTAAGCGCCCGGAAGCGGTTGATTACGGTTGCTTTTCTCTCCGTCAAAGCCGTCCGGGTTATGGTCATCCAAGCCCCAGCCGCCATAAGCAACCGTATCCGCAAAAGGTCCGCCTCGCAGAATATCTCCGGCAGTCAGTACGTAATCCCCGCGCATGCGGCGGGATTCCCGTTTTGCGGGCAGAAAGCCCAAAAACTCCAAGTCAAAGTTGTCCGCGTCAAATGCCCCCGAATTCTTGATGGTATCCCAAGCGCCGAGGCACAACGAAAGCAGGCGGCGGTTGACGGTCTCCGCATCTCCGATCACGTCTCCGTTTCCGCCAAGCTCCAGATACCAGAAGTTTTCACTGGGGTTTTGCAGATTGACCCTCTTGCTTTTCAGTTTCTCCACGCTGACCTTTTCCGCAAAATCCGGCGCGATAAAGGGAATTTTATGGTCCGTCTCCCGCGCCTGTAGCAGGAGACTGTTTCCCATTGTTTTCCGGTCTCCGCTTTCGCGGGAGGAAACCGTCTCCTCTCCGTATTCCCCTGCCGCTTCCCTGCCATACATAAAGTGCGCTCCCGTAAGGGGTGCCAGAATGCTGTCTCCGGAACAATCCGCAAAATACGCCGCCTCCACCTTCCACCTTGTCTGTGTGGTCATCTGGTAGGCAGTGATGCTTCGGATGCTTCCTCCCTCGCCGGTGTGCTCGCAGTCGGCGTCAAAGCAGGTTGTGTTCGGAAGTGCGGTCAGATTTTTCTCCCGCGCAACCATATCATAAAGGAGCGTATCAAACAGATACCAGTTTTTGGTCGGGTTGAAATATGCATTTTCCAGCTCCCATTCCTCCTGCAATCCCGCTTCGCGGAGTTCCCGCTGTTGCGCACCGCATACCCACATTCGAATCTCTCCGGAAGCATTTCCTCCGAAAACGGGACGCTCGTGAACCAACACGGTCCGGACACCGAGCCGGGCGGCAGTAATCGCCGCAAAGGTACCGGCAACGCCTCCGCCGATCACGCAAAAATCCGTCTGAATTGTTTTTTCATTCAATGGCATATTCCGTCCTCCTGCATTCAGAATGGAAACCGTTTCCGTTTTTTTGATATTGACATTTCAAGGAATCTTTGTTATAATTATTTTATAAAGATTTTTCGTTTTTTTGACAGGAGATTTTTCTTTCATGATGATTGACGATCAACAACTGCTGCGGAACATTTCCGAATATATTCTTTTTCTGCGGCAAAATTCCCTGCGGGTTTCCGTCAGCTGTCTTGAAAATCGCTGGCGGATTCTCTACCCCGCGTTTGCGGAAATGGAAATTCATGACTGTCCGCTTTGTGACCGGATCAAATCGAATGCCGAGGCGGCGGAAATCTGTTTTGCGAACAAGCGGAAACTGATACAGTGCAGGTTCCGTTCCCCCCTCTATCAACCATGTCCCTATGGCGTAGAAGAATTTCTGGTTCCGGTGCTCTATGAAGGAGAACCGATCCTGTATCTGCACGCTACCGGATATGCCGGGGCGGATCCAAAATCCGAACGGCTGTTTTTCTTTCGGAAAAGCCGTCTGATGCGAAAAAATCCGGCGTTTGCGGAAGCTTACGAAAAGGAATACGGCAAACTCTCCGCTTCCCCGCCGTCCGAGCGCTATGTTCTTTCCGCACTGGCACCGCTGCAGGTTCTCTTCTCGCTCTTCTTTGAAAATTTTGTAAAAGACCGCATCCCGTCGGATCCGTATGATGTCCTGAACGCCGAAATTCTCAATTACATCTACGAAAACTATAGTTTGCCGTTTTCCCCCGGAGAAATGGCGAAAGAGCTGCAGTATTCCCTTCCGCACATCCGCTATGTATTCCGCCTGAAAAATGGGATTCCTCTGGCTAAATTTCTTTTGGAATTCCGGTTGCGTCAGGCTGCCGTCAAGCTGAAAAACGGCTCCTGTTCCGTTGCTCAGGCGGCGCTTTCCTCCGGATTTCAGGATTCCAATCATTTTTCGGTGCTGTTCCGGAAGAAGTACGGTATTTCCCCCAGCAGATACAAAAAAGAGAAAGGATAGGTCGTGCTTTTCAAAGTATGCTTTTGACCGATTTCATTTTACCATAATTATTTCAAAAATCAATGCATTTTCTGATGGGAAATCTTGATTTTCTGATGATTCGATCCATCGTCTGACGGAACCCGGAAACGTAATTTCACGCAAAAAAAGGACGGCCAGAAACATGATTTCTGTCCGTCCTTTTTTGCGAAATCCACCGTACTTGGGGCGTTCCGTTTTTTCTGTCATTTTCGAAAAAAAGCTGCAATCCGCTCAATCCGCAAACATCGGTGTGGAAAGGTAACGGTCTCCGGTATCCGGGAGGAGCACCACAATGGTCTTCCCGGCGTTTTCCGGGCGGTTGGCAAGCGTCGTCGCGGCAAATACGGCGGCTCCGGAGGAAATGCCGGCCAGAAGCCCTTCTTCCCGTGCAAGGGCGCGTCCGGTGGCGAACGCATCTTCGTCCGTCACAGGGAACACTTCGTCATAGACCGCCGTATTCAGCGTCCTCGGAACAAATCCGGCTCCGATGCCCTGAATCCGGTGTGCACCGGATTTTCCCTCGGAAAGGACGGGAGAGCCGGACGGTTCCACGGCAACCACGCGAACGTCCGGATTCTGCGATTTCAGGTATTCGCCGACACCCGTAACCGTTCCGCCGGTTCCGACTCCGGCAACGAAAAGATCCACCTTTCCGTCCGTATCTCTCCAGATTTCAGGTCCCGTGGTGCGGCGGTGTGCTTCCGGGTTTGCCGGGTTGACAAACTGCCCCGGAATCAGGCTCCCCGGCGTTGCCGCGGCAATCTCCTGCGCTTTTTCAATGGCTCCCTTCATCCCCTGAGCGCCCGGAGTCAGAACCACCTCCGCTCCGTAAGCGGCAAGCAGCTTCCGGCGCTCCACGCTCATGGTTTCCGGCATGGTCAGAATGACGCGGTATCCCCGTGCGGCGGCAACCGCGGCAAGACCGATTCCGGTATTTCCGCTGGTCGGTTCAATGATGACGCTTCCCGGATACAGCAGACCCTTTGTCTCCGCGTCCTCCAGCATTGCCTTGGCAATCCGGTCCTTGACGCTTCCCGCGGGGTTCAGATATTCCACCTTTGCAAGCAGGGTCGCCGGAAGGCTCCGGGCGGCGCTGTAGTTTTTCAGCTTCATGAGCGGTGTATTTCCGATCAGCTCCGTGATATTCTCATAAATCTTCATGCGCGCATCCCCTTTTTTACAGGTATAATACCTACCAAACAGGTAGTAATTATATTATACACCGGAGGCGGAAAAAGTCAATATCTTTTTTGCAAAAAGGAAAGCGAAACGGGAGAAAATCCGTGTTTGTTTTATCCTTATTTTTGCCGTTCCTTCCGGAAGGACAACAGTCCCCGGCATCCGCGCCAGAGAGCCGGTGCGTTGACGCAAACCGTTGCCGCGGTCAGGAGCGTACACCAGACAATCCTTCCCGGAACCTCCGCAGTCATCACAAAGGCGGACGCGAAAAGCAGGAGGATGCCGACGAGCATCCGGAGCCGGCAGGTTCGAAACGGCAACAGGCGCGGCGCATCCCACAGGCGCAAAAGAAGCACTGCGGCATAGCTTGCCAGCGTGGCAACCGCCGCGCCGAGCGCTCCCATCCGCGGGATCAGAAGCAGATTCAGCAAAATGTTTCCCACGGCGCCGCAAAGTGCGGTCAGGAAGGAATGCATGCTCTTTTTCTGTACAAGGTAGACGCTGGCAAAGAAGGATACCAGCGCTTCCAGCGCCGCGGCGCAAAGCAGGGTGGGCATATAGCGCCACGCTTCAAAAAACGCATTCCGCAACAGCAGTGCGGACAAGAAGCGGGAAAACAGAATCAGAAACGCCGAACCGATCATCACAAGTGAAAGAAATCCGGAAAAAACACTTTCGTAAAACCGACTGCACACTTCCCGATCCTCCGACTCCGCCACGGCGGAAAACTGCCACGCCTGCAGGAAAATGCCGGCGGTCAGATTGACGATGGTCGGAATTTTATATGCGGCGGAATAGATGCCGTTGATGTCCTCTCCGCAAAAAGCGGTTACCATCGAGCGGTCGGAAAGGTCGGTGATGAGCCAGCAGACCGTGGTCGGGATCATCGGCAGACTGAAGCGCAAAAGCGCCCATACGGTCTCCCGCCGGACGGCGGAAAAGGAAAACTCCTGCCAGAGCCTGGCGCGGATCAAAAGAAATACTGCGGTCAGCGCATTTCCGAGAATGACCGAGAGAATATAGCCGTACACGCCCATGTGCAAGCCGGCAAGGAAAAGCACATTGAAAAGAATCGTCACTACGGTATTGAAAATTCCCTGCCCGGCAAAAAGCGTTGTGCGGTCGATGGCGCGCAGGTACTGTGCGCACACCGCCTGAATGTCCGCAAAGAACACGTACCCGGCGATCAGCCACAGATACGGTCTGCAATAGTCGATCAGCAAAAGGAGCGGTGAAAGCAGAAGGAAAACGCCGAGTCCCGTAAACAACAGAACGACCGAGGAGGAAAAGACCTCCTTCCGGTCTGCATTTTTTCCTGCCGCAAACCGGAAAATTCCCGTGCTGACACCGACACAGGCAACCGGAATCAGGAAATTGGCAATACTGGTGATGACCTCTGCCGCTCCGTACTGCGCGGTCGTCATCCACGCGGTATACAGCGGCATCAGAAGAAACACCAGCAGCTTGGAGCCGAGGGTTCCGACGGACAGGATCACCGTATTGGAAAACAGCTTTTTGTATCGGTTCATTGATCTTCCTTATATCTGGTCGGCGTATCTGCCTTCCCGTCTCCGGTGGTATCCACGTAGACCGTATCGATTTTTCCGTTCCCGTCCGTATCGACAAAAATGCGGGAACCCGGCTTGTGCTTTTTCTTCTCCAGGGAAACCAGCATCGCAATGACATAAATCAAAGTCAGTGCCAGCACCGCGGCGCCCGCAATGCGGAAAAACAGCTCCAGTGCATTTGCCGGTCCCAGAAGAATCAGAACCGCTCCGAGAATCATTTTCGGGCTCTCTGTACGGAGCGTCTCTGCGCGGTCGGGTGCGCGGAAGACGCGGATCAGCGGCAATGCAAGCATATAAATCCCCAAAAAAATCAGCAGAATGCCGTTATGGTAAAAAATCAGCAGAATGCCAAGCAGGAGAGAGCCAAGAGAGAGGAAGAACAGTGTTTTTCCTGCTCCCGTTTCAAAGGCGGAAATGCCGGAAAGGAGCCCCGGCAGACTGCAAACAACCGTGATGATTCCCAGCACCACAAAAATGACCTGCAGAAGAGACTGCACGGGAATCAGAAGAAGTAAAAGTCCTGTGACACCTCCTGCCACGGCGGTGGCGATCAGGTTGCTCCGGAAATCCGGGCGCGTTGTCCGAAAATTCATTTGCTTTTCATCCTTTCTGTCCGCTCCGGATACGGTATTACTTCCGCCCGGAACCGATTTTTTGAACAGCCATTCAAGGTTCTTTTCTTTCGCCGCCCGGCAAGAGAAGCGGCAGAGCATCCGGATGTACCAAGCCGACCGGTTCCCTGCCCTCCTCCAGGAGGCTGCGCACGCGCGTGGAGCTGATGTCGAGGTGCCCGTTTCCGCACCGGATCAGTTCGGTACAGAAGCGCGGGTTGTGCGACCGGTTCCAGTCCGCCATGTGCATTTCGTAGGCATAATCCGTATCGTCCCGCCATCCGCGACAAACCACGTCGGCGTGCAGACGGTCAAACAGGTCGATCAGGAGTCCCCTGTCCGAGATCACCCGGACATTCGGAAGCGATTTGACGGTCACTTCCGCAATCTTTACACGCTCCTCCAGCGAAAAGCGGTATTTTTTTGCCGGATTGATCATCACTGCGACCACCACGCTGTCATATCTGCGCGCCGCGGCGGTGACAATATCCAGATGTCCCAACGTCATCGGATCAAAGCTTCCGG
This sequence comes from uncultured Eubacteriales bacterium, assembly GCA_934481515.1. Classification (GTDB taxonomy): domain Bacteria; phylum Bacillota; class Clostridia; order Oscillospirales; family CAG-272; genus UMGS1865. Next base: position 17,994 of record CAKSPO010000027.1, on the reverse strand, counting down.
GAACAATCGCAAGGCTCATACTCCCGCCTCCCCGTCCCCGATATCCTTTTTCTGCAGAACCGTGACCGCAGCGGCACCGTAGCGTGCGGAGCGCAGAAGCGCAAACCGCTCCGAAAGACGCTCGTCCCCGGCAAACACGTCCTCCGGCGCAGCGCTCTCACAGATCAGCTTCCCGCCCGGCGCAATGCACCCGTTTTCCAGAAGGATGCGCAGTGCCTCCGGAATTGCTCCCAGTGCATACGGGGGATCCAAAAAGATCAATCCGAATTGCCGGGTTCCGGAAATTTTGCGCAGGGCGGAACGGTAATCCGTGCAGTGCAGCTCCGAAACCGCTTCCGCTCCCGTTTTCCGGATGTTGCTCCGGATGATCTCCGCGGCATCACGGGAAGCGTCGCAAAATACCGCGTAAGCCGCACCGCGGCTGAGTGCTTCCAAGCCGAGCTGACCGGTTCCCGCAAACAGATCCAGCACGTTTGCCCCCGCAATTTCAAATTGCAGCATGGAAAAGACCGCTTCCTTTGCCCGCTCCGAGGTTGGTCGGGTCGCTTCTCCCTCCGGCGCAAGAAGGCGTACGCCGCGGGCTTTTCCGGTAATGATCCGCATCATGTTCTCTCTCCTCGTTTCCTCTGATGTTCCGCCTCCGCAAAATACCGCACAACCGCCGCCGCATCCCTGGCGGAAATGCCGGGGACAGCCGCAATTTTTGCTTCATCCGCCGCCCGGAGGGCGGAAAGTCCCCCGAAGGCATTCAGCAATCGTTTTGCCTTGGCTTCTCCGATGCCCGGAATTTTCAGCAGGGACGAGGTCTTCAGCGTTTTGCGCTTTGCCTGTTCCATCCGTCCGACAGTATAGCGATGCACCTCCTCCTGAATCCGGTAAATCAGGGAGAAGATATCCTGCTCCCGCGCGATTCCGATCTCTTCATGATCGGTGCAAAGTGCCCGTGTCTTATGGTAATCGTCCTTGACCATTCCGAAAACGGGAATCTCCAAGTCCTTCTCCGCAAGAAGTGCCCGTACCGCGGAAACGTGTCCGCGTCCGCCGTCCAGAAGGATCAGATCCGGCAGAGCGGCAAAGGAGCCTGTTCCGTCCGACAGATGATCCAGCCGCCGCTCCAGCGCTTCCCGCATGGAGGCATAGTCGTCCGTTCCCTCCACGGAGCGGATGCGGAAGGAGCGGTATTCCGATTTCCGGAAGGTTCCGTTTTCGCAGACAATCATTCCGGCGGTCAGATGCTCGGTGGAAAGGTTGGAAATATCGTATGCTTCGATGCGCTCCGGATAGCTTTCCAGCTGCAGCAGTTTTCCGAGGCGCAGCAGTGTTCCTTCGGTCTTCTCCGTGTTGATGCGGTAAAGCTTTGCGTGATCGGCGGCATTCTTTTCCACCATATCGCACAGTGTCCGCAGTTCCCCCCGTGCCGGCACCCGCACGCTGACCCGGTGTCCGGCAAGGCTTGTAAGGTACTCCGACAGAAGGCGGATGTCCTCTTCCGCCATCGGGCAGGAAATCAGCACGCGCGGCGGAATATAGGCTCTCTCCCGATAGTGTTCACAGAGAAAGGTGGACATATCCTCCGGCTCCAGAATCCGCTCCGCTCCGTACAGAAATTCCGCTTTATCCTGCAAAACGCCGGAACGGATATAAAACACGGAAACACAGGAACACATCTCGTCCGAGTACAGCGCCACCACGTCCTGTTCGACCTCCGGATCCGCTACCACCTTTTGCTTTTGCGAGATCCGGTCAAGCGCCGCAATGACATCACGGCATTTGGCGGCGGCTTCGTAGCGTTCCTCCTCGGAAAAAAGGAGCATCTGCTCCCGTAGCTTCGTCTGCACGTCCCGGGTCCGCCCGCCGAGCAGTTCGGTTGCCAAGCGGATATTTTCACGGTAGGTCTGCGGATCCACTTCTCCGGTGCAGACACCGCAGCAGCGGCGCATCTGATAATAAATGCAGGGACGTCCCTTTCCGATGTCCCGCGGAAAGGAGCGGGAGCAGGTCGGGAGTGCGAAAATCCGGTTGACAAGCTCGATCAGGGAGTACGCGATTCCCGCTCCGGAAAAAGGTCCAAAATATTTTGCATGGTCGGAATCCCTCCGTCGGGTAAAGACAAAGCGGGGGTATTCTCCGGCAGTCAGCTTGATATACGGATAAGATTTTGCGTCCTTGAGCCGGATATTATACTTTGGTGTATATTGCTTGATCAGAGCATTCTCCAGAGAGAGGGCTTCCATCTCGTTGTCGCAGAGATAATAGTCGAACTCCGCGACGCAGGAAACCATCCGCGCCGTTTTGACGTTTTTTTCGCTGTTCTGGAAATACTGGGAAACACGGTTTTTCAGCTTCCGCGACTTCCCGACGTAAATAACCCGTCCGCCGCCGTCCCGCATCACGTAAACCCCCGGCGTCAACGGCAGAGTGTTTGCCTTTTCCAGCAGTTCCTCACGCCGCTTTTCGGTCTGTGCCATCCATGGTGTTCCTCCCTTCTCCGAAAAATTCTGCAAAAGAGGCGGTATGACATGCGGAAAGAGGGTTTCCGTCTGCACATACCGCCTCTATATGATTGTCTGATCAGCCCTCTTCTTCGGAAAAGCCGCTTGCCACCAACGCTTCAAGACCGTCCAGCGCCGCTTTCTCGTCCGTTCCGTCGGCAACCACTGTAATTTTCATTCCCTGCTCGATCCCAAGGGAAAGAACCCCCAGCAGGCTTTTCGCATTGACCTTCCGGTCATCAATCTCCACCCAGATGGAAGCTTTGTATGAATTTGCTTTCTGAATAAAAAAGGTCGCGGGTCTTGCGTGCAGCCCCCTTGCGTTTGTGATAACGATGTCGCGTGAAATCATATGCATTCGCTCCCTGTCCTCTGTGAATGAATCCGTACAAAACAGACAATCCATCCATCCATATTGATTATAGTATAACAAAGTCTTTGCAAAAAATCAATAGTCAATCTATTGGATTTTTCTGGGCTTCGGTGGAAGTTTTCGTGCAAAATAGATACATTTTTGCATCAAAAGTGACTAAAATCCGCCGTCTGTCAAGCCGTTCCGATTCGATTGGAGGATGCGCGCTCCCGATCCGGATCAGCTTCCGCCCTTTTCACAAAAATGTAAAAAATCATTCGTGATCCTCCAGCAAATCGGGACGGAGGCGCTCGGTCATCTCTCGTGCCTGCTCATTCCGCCAGCGGTCTATGTTTGCATGATGTCCGGAAATCAGCACCTCCGGAACCGTTCTTCCGTGAAAATCATAAGGGCGCGTATACTGCGGGTACTCCAACAGACCGGAAGAAATGCTCTCTTTCTCATAGCATTCCGCATCCGAAAGAACGCCGTCGATCATCCGTGCGACGCAATCCGTCAGGATGCAGGCGGGAATCTCTCCGCCGGTCAGGACAAAGTCCCCGATGGAAATTTCCTCATCGACAATTTCCTCCACAATCCGTCGGTCGACTCCCTCGTAGTGACCGCAAAGCAGGATCAGATTATCGTAATCGCGTGCAAGCTCTGCTGCTCTGCTCTGGCAAAGCACCTGCCCGGTCGGGGAGAGATAAATTACGCGCCGCGCCTTCGGGCAAAAGCCGTCCTGTTCCTGTTCCTTCAGAATCGCCTGATAGCAATTGAAAATCGGGGGTGCCATCATCAGCATGCCTTTCCCGCCGCCGTAAGGCGTATCGTCCACCCTGTGATGCTTATCCTCGGAATAATCCCGGATGTTGTACGTCCGGACTGTGATTGCCCCGCTTTTCTGTGCTCTGCCGAGGATGCTCTCCCCGAGCACCGTATTGACCAGCTCCGGAAAAAGCGTCATGATGTCAAATCTCACGTCCGCTCCTCCTCTCCGAGGAGTCCCGGAATCGGGCGAAGATAAACCGCATCCTCCTCAATCCGCGGCATCAGCTCCGGAACCGCCGGAACCAATGCGTCTCCCCGCTCCGTGCGGATGACATACAGATCCCGCACCCCACCGGTCTGAACGTCGCGAACCGTGCCGAGGCGTTCGCCGCTGTCCGCGTCGAGAACCGGAAGTCCGATCAGATCCGCAATGAACCGGCTTCCCGCCGGCAGGGGTAGCTCTTCCCGTGCGGCATAGACGACGCTACCGCGCAAAGCATTTGCTGCGGTTTCATCGCACACGCCCTCCAGATCCGCCAGCACAAACTGCCGGAAAACCGAGGCATGCAGAATCTTCTTTTGTACGTATCCGTCGCCGTCGCGAAACCATAAAGCAGAGAGCGATGCCAGAACCGCAGGCGTATCGCACCAGCTTTCCAATTTGACCGTTCCGTGAAAGCCGTGCGTATTGATGATCTTTCCACACTCCAGATAAGGCTGTTTCATCGCGTTCCTCTGTTCCCTTCTTCAACGAAAAATAATCCGGAAATTCCGCGCCGCACCGGATGTCTCCTCTTGCCGCGCGGTGTCTTCCGCAAGACAGTATACCACACCATCCTGAAAAAAGCAAGTTTTCGATTGGAAAAATCCTTCCGAAGATGAAGATTCCGGTACATTCTTAAAATATTTACAATTTGGGGCTTGTAAATAAGCCAAAAACCGATTAAAATAAAAGAAATTATGTTCAAATCCGGAGGTATGCTATGCAGTGGAGTATGATTATCATGTTGGTCGTTGTCTTTGCGACAATGTACTTTTTCATGATCCGTCCCCAGAAAAAGCAGGAAAAAGAAACGAACCAGATGCGCAACAATCTTGCCGTGGGTGATGAAATTACCACCATCGGCGGAATCATCGGTAGAATCGTCAGCATCAAGGAAGAAACGTGCGTCATCGAAACCACGCATGAGCGCACGAAAATCCGCATCCTCAAAACCGCTGTCAGCCGCGTGGATGTCAAGGCAGAGGACGCAGACGGCTGAAAAATTCCGTGCAGAAATCATAAAATAGCCTCCGACCGAATATGCTGGAAACAGCAGTCCGGAACGGAGGTTATTTTTATGGAGACATTCACAAAAAAAGCAGGCAGGCGTGCCGGTAAAACACAGCGTGGGAGCGTTCCAGCAGATTCTCCTGTCCTTTTCCTCCGGAATATCGGAAAAAGTGTACTGTGGGCGCTGTTGACAGGACTTTTATTGCTTCTGATTCTTTCGCTTGTCGCCTACTTTACATCGGATCCGAATCTTTGGATTCTGCCCTTCGGTATTCTTTCCGCCGCGCTGACGGCGTTTCTCGGAGGCGTCTATGCCATCCGCCTGCACGGGCATGCGGCATTTCTCTGCGGGCTTTCCGTCGGGTGCGTTCTGTTCGCGGTCATGCTGCCGGCATCCCTGTTTTTCGTTCCGCTGGCATCCGGCTATCCTGCATGGGTCAGCTGTCTTTTGCATTTCGGCTTTCTTGTTCTCTCGGTTGCGGGGGCTGTAATCGGGCGAAAGTCGGAGCGGCAGAAGTTCAAAGGCATCAAACGGAGAAGACACTGAAAATTCCCGTGCTCCGTAAAATCCGTTTGTGACCATCCGCAACGGAAAGCGGAGCTGTAAAAAACGATATTTTCACAGCCCTCAAAATACCGGTTCGGATTCCGGCATAGGCATAAATGATGCGAGTTCAGCTGCTTTGCTGCCGTCGGACGCAACTGAAACACCGACCGATTCACGGAGTCGTGCCTGACCTTATGGGAAAGGCGTTGTGAGAAAGCTCATTTTGAGTTTTCTCACAACGCCTTTTATCATTTTCGTAAAAGCTTACGGCTCGGAGCGAACCTGCCGGATTGCCGCGCGAATCTGATCCAGCGTATACCCGTAGCGGGAAAGGAACGCGCACATCCGGTGCTGCTCGTCCGGATTTTCCGGCACCGTACCGTAGTGCTTTCGGATCAGTCTGGCGCAATTCTCCGAAAAATCCACTTCGGAAAGCACCTCCGGCAAGGCGGACAGCACCTCTGCCTGAAAACCGCGGCTCCACAAGTGTGCGTTGATCCGCTTTTCTCCCCACAGCTTGAGAAGGCATTTCTCCGCTTCCCGTTGCATATCCTTTTTTTCATTGATCAGCCCCATGTCGGAAAGTGCTTCCACCGCATGCTCCGCCACCTCCCGGCGGTATCCTCTTTGCACCAGCTTCCGCGTCAGCATCTGTGCGGAGTTGGAACCGTAGGAAAGCAGGCTTTCCCCGCTCCGAAGCGCGCGGCAAAGCTCGGATGCCGCACGCAGTGTCTCGTATTCCTCTCCGGAAATTCTTCCATTTTCCGGTTTCAGCTGCAGATACTGCTCCATGGTCAGCGGAAAGCCGAACTGTTCTTTTCCGTCCGCACTCTCCTCTGTCCCGCGGATCAGAACCTCAGAATGGTTGTTCTGTGCGATAATACCGGATATGGTATACACGGGATCATCGGAAAAGCCGCCGTAACCCGCAGGATCACTCCTCATCTGCGGAGTCCCCGCCGGACAGGCGAAGGTCAAAATCTCCGTCCTCTTCATCTTCCTCGTCAACCTCGAATTCCTGATCCATCGTCATCTGTGCGCGATCACTCATGCTACGCACCTTCTGCTCCACCTCGGCAAGAAGCTCCGGATTGTTTTCCAGCAGCTTGCGGATGTTTTCTTTGCCCTGACCGATACGCTCTCCGTTATAAGAGAACCACGAGCCGCTCTTTTTGATGATCTCCAGTGCAATGGCAAAGTCCAGCACCTCACCGGTGCGGGAAATACCCTTTCCGTAGAGAATATCGAATTCCGCCATGCGGAACGGAGGAGCAACCTTATTTTTCACGATCTTGCATTTGACGTGGTTTCCGTAAACCTCATTTCCTTCCTTCAGCTGCTCGGTCTTCCGGATGTCAATCCGGACAGAGGCGAAGAACTTGAGTGCACGGCCACCCGGTGTGGTTTCCGGATTGCCGTAGATTACGCCGACCTTTTCCCGGATTTGGTTGATGAAGATGACCACGCAATTGCTTTTGGAAATGACACCGGAAAGCTTGCGCATTGCCTGCGACATCATTCTTGCCTGCACGCCGACCATGGACTGTCCCATATCTCCTTCGATTTCCTGCCGCGGAACCAGTGCGGCAACCGAGTCGATAACGATGGCATCCACGGCGCTGGAACGGGCAAGCGCCTCGCAGATTTCAAGTGCGTCCTCTCCGCAGTCCGGCTGAGACACCAGCAGTTCGTTGATGTTGACCCCCAGCGCCTTGGCATATACGGGATCCAGTGCGTGCTCTGCGTCGATAAAGGCGGCGGTGCCGTTCTGCTTCTGCACTTCGGCGAGAATGTGAAGCGCAACGGTTGTTTTACCGGAGGACTCCGGACCGAAGATTTCGATAATCCGTCCGCGCGGAACGCCGCCGATGCCCAGTGCAAGATCCAAAGAAAGAGAGCCGGTATGGATTGCCTGTACCGACATATGTGTATTCTCTCCCAGCTTCATGATGGATCCGGCACCGAACTCCCGTTCGATCTGTGTCATTGTTGTTTTGAGTGCCTGTTTCTTTCCGGCTTCGTCAAGATCGGTGATGACCGGAAGCTTTGTTTTTTTGGAGGTTGCCATAACCCGTATCCTTTCTCCGGCGCATCCGCCGTTTTTTCATATGAACACATTATACACGATTCTCCCTTTTTTGTCAATAGATTTTTTCTAATATTTTTCCAAATCAGGAACAAGTAAATAGAAAATCATTTTATTTTTTCTTTTTGTGTTCCTTTTTTGGAATTTTTTGAATGCAAAAAAATTTCTATTTTTTCAAAAAAAACTTGAAACTTGTGCTTGCAATTCCTTCCGGAAAATGCTATACTATAATATAGATGTTTGTTTCTTTCCGAGCCATTCCCATGAGGGATGGTGCGGTTTTCATACTCCTTCATTTTTCAAAGAAAGGATTTGAGCGCTTCATGACCGATCTGAATCAAAAAAATCCGGAAAACGAGCCTGCCCGGATTCCGGCAAAAAGTCAAAGAAAAAAAAGCGACGCCTATGACGAGCCGTTCGGAAACGTCCGTACCTCGCCGTTTGACCCGCAGGAGCCTTTCGCTCCGCGACAGGCGGCACCTGCCGAACCCGCGCCGGCTTCGGCACAGGAACAAAAGCCGGACGCTCCCGCTTCGGACAACCCTTCCTGCGAATCCCCTTCCGCTTCTTCCGCCCAAGCGCGAACCGCCGGTGCCTCGGTGCAACGCCCCGCGCGTCAGAGAACAGCCTACTCAGACACCGTAAAAAAAACCGTCCGGTCGGAGGCTCCGCAGAAGGGTTCCTCCGGGAGTGCTGCAGGACGCGGGAAGTCCCGCTCCGATGACACGGTCCGTTCCTCAACCGCCGCGCCTGCGGGAGGCACCCGGAGAAAAAACGACAAAAAGCCGGAGGTCGACCTGAATCTTCCGCGCTCCGCACGTCCTGCGCATCAGGTCATTCCGTTTGTTCTGGCGGGGCTTGCCGTTTTCATCGGCATTTCCCTGCTTCTGAATCTTTTCTGCAACTGGAAAAATGCCCTGCCCTCCCCTTCGGATCACTGGATGGGACCGCTCGGCTATTATATCTGCTACGGACTGTTCGGGCTGTTCGGTCCTGCTGCCTTCGTGCTGCCGCTCCTGCTGCTCAATCTTGCGATTTTCTGGAAGCGGTATATTGACAACAGGCTGATTCTTTCCAAAACCATCGCTTCCGTTCTGTTCCTCATCATTCTCGGCGCGGTCATTCATGTTTTCTGCCTGACGCAGATTGACCCGTCCCAGCAGAACTTTTCCGCATCCGATCTGATGCGCTACGGTGCGGAAATGACCGGCGGCGGTGTCATCGGCGGAAAGGTCGGATATGCGCTCTATCATGTCTGCAGCTATGCGGGCGCTCTGATCATCGGTTTTCTGCTTCTGGCGGGTTCGCTGTTCTGCTTCCTCGGCATGACGCCCCAGCATCTGCTGGAATATTTCCGAAACCGCCGTCGTCTTCGTCCCTCCCGCAATCCCTCGCTCAGTGAGCAGAGCGCGGAAGATGCCGGCAACCGTGCCAAAATGGAAGAGAAAATCCGACGCACCACGACCGGGCAGACAGCGATTACCGATGATGACCCGGACGCTTTCGAAAGAGAGGCACCGCTCGGAGCGGTACGCGTCGTAACGCCGGCTCCGGCGAAAAAATCGCCGGAGGAAAGACTGGCACCCATGCCGATTCCGCCGACGGATCCGAACCACGGGGAACAGCCCTTCATTCCGTCGATCGTCAACAAAGCGCTGGAGCAAAACAGTGACGGAACAACCGCTTCTGCGGCTTCCGCAACCGGTCCCGCAACAGGCACTCCTTCGGTCGCCGCGCAGGCAAATGTCAGACAGACCGCTCCCGCACAGGCTGCCGCGCAACCGGTAGTTCCCCCTCCGCATCCCATTGATCCCGCCGAAAACCGGGACGGTGCCGTGGAGCCGATCTTCCCGAAAAACGATCCCCGGCAGGCGCACCGTACCCCGCGGGCGGAAAAGAACTTTGATCTGAAAACCATCTTTGTCAATCCGGATCCCGTTCCCGCGCGTCCGGTGCCAAAGCATGCGCCCGTTCCGCCGGAGGTTCCGCTGTCCGGCTCCGGCCGTCAGGCTCCCGCCAGAGTGAGCGGTACCGGACCGCGTCCTGCAACGGGATCTGCAACCGCTCCGGCGGGCAAGACAGCTCCATCCTCTGCGGTACGGTCTGCAGCCAATGCAGTCGGCACGCCCGCATCGACTCCCGCGGGCGGAGCGGCAAAACCGATTTCCGGTGTACGTCCCGCTCCCGCTGCGGCGCCTGCCAAAAAAGCACCGGAAGGAACCGTTTACCGCCAGGCGGACATCAAGCCGCAGGACTTTGGTCTTTCCCAAGAAGAGTTTGAAAAAATAGAAGCGACGCAGGTTCGTCTGCCGCGCTCCGGCGCGGAATGCGGAAGTGCGGTCAAAGGCGCTACCAAGTCCACTGCCGCTCCGGCTCCGAAGGCTCCCGTCAATCCGAAGGTCTCCGTTCCGAAGGCGACCGACGCGGAGAAAAAGCCATATATTTTCCCGCCGGTCTCCTATCTGCATCCCGCAGAGCCGATGACGCAGGAAAATCTGGAAGAGATCAAGGCAAACATGGAACAGCTTGCCGCGACGCTGAACAGCTTCAATGTCAAGACAAAAGAGATCAACTACGCCAACGGACCTACCGTTACGCGGTATGAGGTCACGCCGGAAGCCGGCGTCCGCGTCCGTACCATTGTCAATCTGGCGGACGATATTGCACTTTCTCTCCGCTCTCCGGGCGGCGTCCGGATGGAAGCGCCGATTCCCGGAAAGAATGCCGTCGGTGTCGAGGTTCCCAACCCGACCCGCAGTACCGTCTATCTGCGGGAGCTGATTGAGAGCCGCGCCTTTGCGGAAGCCTCCAGCCGGCTCACCGCCTGTCTCGGCGACGACGTTGCCGGTCATCCGCTCCTGATGAACATTGCAAAAATGCCCCACCTCCTGGTTGCGGGTACCACGGGAAGCGGTAAGTCGGTCTGCATCAACTGCATCATTCTGAGTATTCTCTACAAGGCAAGACCGGATGAGGTCAAGCTGGTGCTGATCGACCCGAAAAAAGTAGAGTTCAGCATTTACAAGAACATTCCGCACCTGATGGCTCCGATCGTCACCACGCCGAAGGATGCGGCGGGCGCCCTGCAAGCCTCTGTGGAGGAAATGGAGCATCGCTTTGATTTGTTTGAAGAGGTCGGCGTTCACGACCTTGCCGGCTATAACAGCATCACCAAGGATGACCCTGACAAGCCGTTCCTGCCGCAGATCGTCATTATCATCGACGAGTTGGCTGACCTGATGATGACGGCTCCGGACGAGGTGGAAACCGCTATCTGCCGGATTGCGCAAAAGGCGCGTGCCGCCGGAATGCACCTGATTGTGGGTACCCAGCGTCCGTCCGTGGATGTTGTCACCGGTCTGATTAAATCCAACATTCCCTCCCGGATTGCATTCACTGTCTCCTCTCAGGTGGACTCGCGCACCATTCTGGACTGCGCGGGTGCCGAAAAGCTAACCGGTCGCGGCGATATGCTCTTCTCCCCCATCGGAGCACTCAAGCCCGCGCGGGTACAGGGTGCGTTTGTCGATGACAGCGAGGTCAAGAAAATCTGCGAATTCATCCGTGCCACCAACGGCACCGCCGAATACGACGAGCACTTTATCAGTAAACTCAAAGAGCTTGCCGCCCAGTGCGGAAACAAAGGAAAAAGCAATGACATTGTTCCCTCCGGTGAGGACGGCGGCGATCGCGGAAATGATCCGAAATATGCGGATGCCGTCCGGATTGCCATTGAAGAAAAGCGGGTATCCACCTCCCTTCTGCAACGGAAGCTGGAGGTTGGCTACAGCCGAGCCGCCAAGCTGATTGACCGGATGCAGGCGGACGGGTTCGTTTCCCCGCCCGACGGCTCCAAGCCCCGTGCCATTCTGATCACGGCGGAGCAGTATATGGAAAGATTTGTGGACAATCCGCAAAACAGCGCGGACGGGAACGAAGAGGCATAATTTCCTGCAGGCAGAGAAAGCACGCGGCACGCGGCTGCGCTCTGCCTGCTTTTCCGAAGGAAGCACCGACAAAGGCTTTGCCGAAGGTGCAGGAAAAGAGTTCTGCTTTCTGCCGGGAACTGCCGGTTCATGTTCAAGTTTGTCAAGGAGGCTCAACGTATGGAAATTCTGAAAGAATCCGATTTCCGGAAAGAAATCAAATCCGCTCCGCGCGCGGGTTACCTTTTGTTCGGAGAGGAGGACTATCTGAAAGCCTTTGCCGTGCAAACGGCACGGGACGTGCTCTGCCCGGATCCTGCTTATGCCTTCTTCAATGAAATCCGGATGGACGCCGTGGATTTTGATCCCGCACGTTTGCCGGATGCATTGATGCCGGTGCCGATGATGGCAGACCGAAAGCTGATTACCATTTCCGGTCTGAATTTCAATACCATGCGACCGAATGACCTGGACGCGCTCTGTTCGGCGCTGGAAGGACTCCGGGAATACGACTACAATGTGCTCCTTCTGATTGCGGCGGCGGACTGCCTGAATCCGGGATACCTTCCGAAAAAGCCATCTCCGGTGCTTTCCCGTCTCGGAGAGATTCTGACACCGGTTCAGTTTGAGCCATCTACCACGGCAAAACTGACTGCATGGGTGCAGAAGCATTTTGCCCACAACGGCGTGGAGGCATCTCCGTCGCTGTGCGCCAAGCTTCCGGAGTATTGCGGTCACAGCATGTTTGTCCTTGCAAACGAAATCGACAAGCTCAGCTATTATACCCTTTCGCACGGGCGGAAGGAAGCGACCGAGGAGGACCTGCGGCGGGTCTGCACCCCGGCGAACGAATACGATGCATTTGCCTTTGCAAACGCGGTCATGGAAGGAAGAGCCGACACGGCGCTTTCCGTCCTCGCCGATTACAAATTCCGGCGGGTGGATCCGCTCATCATCCTCGGAGACGTCACAAGAACGGTATGTGATATGATTGACGTTCAGGCAATGACCGCAGACGGTGCGAGCAATGCGGAAATTGCAGGCATTCTGAAGCTGCACGAATTCAAGGTGGGATTGTATCAGAAGGCTTTGCGCAGAATTCCGGATGGCAAACCGGAAGAGATGCTTGCCGCATGTCAGAATGCGGATACGTCCCTAAAGCTTTCCCCACAGGGGTACGCGCCGCTGGAACAGCTGATCTGCACGCTGTAAAACAGGTTCTTCTGATCAAGAATCGAACGATCGAAGCATGGTTTAACAGAAAAAAGGAGGTGCAAAAAACTCAAAATGAGTTTTTTAACACCTCCGGTGACGTTGGTCTCGGCGGCTGAACGCCACTGTTTTGCCTCCAAGAAATCAAAAACAAAATGCAGACGGCAAAAACACCCAAGACAGGGGCTGTGAAAAACATCGGTTTTTTTCACAGCCTTTTTTGTTTCAGAGAGGAATGTACGAACCTCCTGCCAAACTGCGGGGTTATTTTTCCGCCTTCTGTTTCCGGATGTCCTCTCCCAAAAACGGGATGAGCTGAAACTCACCCGTGAGGCGGCTGGCGATCCGGTCTCCGTAATTCCGTTCCAGCTCCCCGGATTTCAGATTGGTGCTGATAATCATCGGTTTCTGCAAATTCAGGCGGGTGTTGAGCACATAGTAAAGGCAGGACAGCGTAAACTGGTTGATAACCTCGGTACCGAGATCGTCGATCATCAGAAGATCGCAGTCGATGTAGCGCGCCGTGTCGTCGCTTCCGCCCGATGCCAGACCGTTCCCGAAGCGGCGGCTTTCAAAATCCGACAGCATCCCGACCGCGCTGTTATAAAAAACATCATACCCGCGGGAAATGACTACGCCTGCCACCGCCGTGGAGAGATGCGTTTTGCCGAGTCCCGTTTTGCCGATGAAGAAAAGGCTGGACGGCATCGGTTTTCCCGGCTCGATGGAAAAATTGTGCGCATAGCGGTACACGTTCCGGTAGTTTTCGCTCATTCTACGGTAGATTGCGGGATCGGAGCGGTAGAAATCCAGTGAAAAATTTTCAAAGGTCTGCTTGCGCAAAAGTCCCGAAAGCCCGGAGGATTCCATTCCCGCCTCCATGAGTCTGCGGCGCATGCAGTCGCACATCCGAACGCCGACGTATCCGGTATCCCGGCAACGGTCGCATTCATACTGCGGCTCGGTGTAATCCGCCGGAAATCCGTTTTTCCGCAGCAGTTCCGCACGTTCGCACAGAATCCGCTGGTTTTCTTCCCGCAGGCGCTGTACCCCGGCGGCGACATCCTCCTGCTTCATTGCAACCTGCAGCATCTGCAAACCGACTGCGGAAAGACGCGCATCCAGCTCCCGAAGCGGCGGAACCGCCTCGTAAAGCTCCTGCCGCCGGTTTTCGGCTTCCTCCTCCGCACGGAGTGCTTTGGTCTCATACTCCGCGCGGATGCGTTTGAAATTTTCCCGGTTGTATCCCATTCTCTATCTCCTCTCAGTCGTCCCGTCTTTCCTTGAAACTCCGGCGCAGAGCAGCCTCCAGCAGTTCGTCCCCTTCCGGCTCTTTGCCGGCGGATTTCTTTTTCGGGGTCTTTTGTGCCGCTTCATCCTCCAGTGCCCGGCGAATCTCCTCCGCGGTTTTCAGTCCCTCCGTATGCCAGCGCTCCAGAATGGAATTCGTGTAAGCAACCGACGCACCTCCCGTCGCGTTCACCGTAATCTCGTATGCCATGCCGACAATCTCTTCCCCGTATCCGTAGGAGAGCCACGCGAAAAGCATTTTTTTCTCTTTTGCGGTCAGTGCACGTGCCCCCATGCCGAACAGCGTACGCACTCTGCCCTCAAAGCTGACCATTGCTTCCGCACGGCGGATTTCCACTTCCACTGCCGCAACATCCGTAATGCCCTTGTCCTCAAGGGAGAACGCATATTTTTCAATTGCCCGCAGATTGGTTTTTCCGATCTGCTTGCAGTACTCCAGAATCAGCAGAATGCATTCCTCGTTCATGCCAAGGTAATCCACCAATCCGACCAGAATATTGACCTCACTCGGATTAAACATCTTTCCGAGAATATTCTGTGCCTCGTCCACCAGCGTCCGCATTTCCGCCCGCTTTTCCATCAGGGCGCTCAGCTCCGTCAGAGAATAGTTGGGCAATTCATCCGAGCGGCGCAGGCGGGGGCGCGGCTCCGGAGCAGGAACTTTCTTTGCAGGTTCTGTCCCGCTCTTTGCGGGAAGCGCCGTTACGGTTGCCATTGCGGGAACTGCTTCCGGCTCGGCATCGGAGGCAGAGGAAAGGATTCCGCATTCCTGCCAGAAGCGGAGCGCGTTCCGCGTCTCTGCCGCGCCGCATCCGGACAGTGCGGAAAGCTGTCGCGGCTTGTCCGCAAGGGTCGGATCGGATGAAAGCCAGAGCAGAACCCGGACGGCTTCTGCGGACGCTTCCGGCAATGCGGAAAGCACCGCCCCGGGAAGCGTAAGAACCTCCTGCCGATAGTTGAATTTCATCATCTGTTACCTCTTTATGTTTCGGGAAGCGTCCCTTTGGCAGCTGTTGCCGGAGGCGTTTCCTGTCCGGCTTCCTGCCGGCGGCAGATTTCGTAGTTCAGACTCATCAGTGAATCTCCGAGATGTACGTTTTCGATTGCCATGTTTCCTCCGGTCGTCTCCGAAAGCTCTTTCCCTGTAAAATTCCAGATTCCGGTGACTCCGAGCGCCGCCAGCCGCTCCGTTACGGCAACCGCATGTTCCTTCGGAAGGGTCAGCACCGCCATCCGGATCGGGTTCCGGGTGCAGAAATCCTCCAGCTCCGCCATATCGCGGATCCGGATTCCGCCCACCGTGTTTCCGATCAGGGTCGGGGCAACGTCAAACAGGGAAACGATGTCAACTCCGCGCTTTTCAAACATGGAAGAGCGCACCAGTGCCCTGCCAAGATCGCCCGCACCGATGATGACGGCACGGATTCCTGCGCCGACTCCGAGCAATTCGCAAATCTTTGCATACAGATAATTCACGTTATACCCGTAGCCCTGTTGTCCGAATCCGCCGAAGCAGTTCAGATCCTGCCTTATCTGCGAAGCGGTCACTCCCATCCGTTCGGAAAGCTCCCCGGAGCTGACCCGCAGCTTTCCCTCGCGGATCAGTTCCCGCAAATAACGGAAATACCTCGGAAGCCGCCGGATCACCGCCGAGGAAACCTGCGGACGGTTGATCTCCTCCTGCGCGCTCTCCTCAAAATGCAACGAATCCTCTGCATTCATCATTTTTATCTTCTCCTTTTCCGAACAGCCACAGGTTTTCCACAGGCTGCTTTTCCGGTTCTTTCAACAAAAGCAACAGACTTCTCCACAAAACCGCCGCAAAAAAGCCGGAATTTCGGCAGCATCCGACCGCTTGGACGCAAGCCTGCAAGCTCTGCTTCCGACTTTTCCACATCCTGTGGAAAAAATTGTGGAAAAACTTTCCTGCGTGTCTTTCCATGCCGGCGGAAGCGGTCGGAAAAGCGCTTATCCCGTTTTGCAGGGAAATGCCGCTCAGATTCCGTCGTCTGAGGCAGAAGCATTGAGTGCGGTTCCCGAAAAATGTCCCCGTAAATATTCAAAATATCCTGCCGCCGCAATCATGGCACCATTGTCTCCGCAAAGCCCCGTAGCCGGCATCGAAAGGCGGTAGCCATGGGAATCGCACAGCTTTGTCAGCGACGCGCGCAGATGCGAATTGGCGGCAACACCCCCGGCAAGCACCAGCGTCCGATACCCGGTTGCTTTCATTGCCTGTTCGGCTTTTTGCGTAATCGCGTGCACGATCCTCTCCGTATAGGCGGCGGCAAGGTCGGCACGCGGAACGGTCTCCCCTCTCTGGGACAGACCGTTGAGATAGTTCAGCGCCGCGGTTTTGATTCCGCTGAAGGAGAAGTCCAGGGTTTCTCCCGGCAAAGCGGGAGACGGGAGCGCAATCGCCTTCGGGTTGCCTTCATATGCCAACCGATCCAGCGCCGCGCCGCCGGGATACGGAAGCCCTATGACCCGTCCGATCTTGTCGAACGCCTCGCCGGCGGCATCGTCCCGCGTGGAGCCGATCTCCGTATAAACCGTATCCTCGCTGACCTGATAAAATGCGGTATGCCCGCCGGAAACGACCAATGCCAGAAACGGCGGCTTCAGTTCCGGGTCGGACAGATATGCCGCCGCCACGTGTCCGTGAATATGGTTGACCGCAACCAGCGGCAATCTGTTTGCATATGCCAGCGACTTGGCGAAGTTCACGCCGACCAGCAAAGCTCCGATGAGTCCCGGAAACGCCGTGACGGCAACGGCTCCGATCTCCTTAAGGGTCAGTCCCGCGTCCTCCAGTGCCCTGTAGGTAATTGCGGAAACCGCTTCCACGTGTGCGCGGCTGGCAATTTCCGGTACCACGCCGCCATACAGACGGTGTACATCAATCTGGGATGCCACGATATTGGAAAGGATCCTTCTCTTCCCCGGATCCATCTCCACGACCGCCGCGGAGGTCTCGTCACAGGAGCTTTCAATTCCAAGAATATACATCTTTCAAAAAATTCCAATCAAATTAAATTTATCCGGTGCTCGGAGTTATTCTTCCGGGTGAGCGAAAAGGTTATTGCGTTTTTTCCGGGTGAAAGAGCATCACAGCGGCATCCTCCGCAGGATTGCGGTAAAAATGCCGCCGGATTCCGGCGGTGTAAAAGCCGGCGCGCTCATACAGTGCAATCGCCGCCCGGTTGGAGACACGCACCTCCAGAGAAACCTCCCGGCATCCGCGCGCTTTTGCCATCTCCAGCAGTTCCGTGAGAACCATGGTCCCAAGTCCCCGGCACCGGAAATCCGGATGCACCGCGAGATTGAGAATCTGTCCCTCGTCCGCCGCCCACAGAATGCCGCCGTATGCCGCCACCGTTCCGTCCCCGGAGCGCACGGCGACACCCGCCGCCTCCTCCGTCAGGAGAAGCCCCAAGGCGCGGACGCTCCACGGCTCCGCAAAGCACAACCGCTCCAGCTCTGCGACCGACGGAAGCATTTCTTCCCGTAACCGCTCCGCCTTCATGCGGTCTCCCCGCCGAACAGAAGGCTCCGGACGCCCGCAACGATCTGCTCCAGGCACTTCCGGTACGTTTCCGCATCGCCGCCGTAGGGATCCGGAATATCCGTCGGCATACAGCATACCGCCGCAGCCTTCTGCGGGAAGCGCATCATCAGTTCCATTGCGTGCCGACCGGTCAGACCGATCAGAAGGTCAAACGACTCTGCTTCCTCCGGGGTCAGCGTATGCGCCGTGTGCAGGCGGTAATCATGTCCCGGTATTGCCGGGACGCCGCCGCTCTCCAGTGCCGACAGTGCCAGCGGAGAAATCGGCTGATTTTCGGCGGCATAAAGACCGGCGCTGTACGCCTCCAGCGCTGCCTGCGGCACCTTTTGTTCCTCCGCTGCGTGAACTGCCAGCGCATTTGCAACCGCCGCCGCCATGGGGGAGCGGCAGGTATTGCCGGTGCAGACAAAGCAAACCCGCCGCGGCTTTTGCTCTGCCCCGCCCTTTCGGGCTTCT
>CAKSPO010000026.1 GCA_934481515.1 uncultured Eubacteriales bacterium | reverse complement strand
TGTCCATTCGTTCGGAAAGGCGTGAAACCTTGATTTTATAGCCGCAGTCAATCACGTCGGAGAAAATGTCGTCGGCGGAGCATTCCAATGCGTTCATGATTGCCACCAGTTTGTCTAAGCGTGCGGAGCTTTTTCCGCGTTCAATATCGGAAAGGTAGTTTGTGGAAAGCCCAATCCTCTCGGCAAGTTGCAGTTGCGTATACCCCTTGGACTGCCGGATTTTCTGTATTCTGCTTCCGATCATTTGTTCCACAGTCTTTCCCTCCCCACGCAAGAATCTCCCCCCGATCTGTACCGCCCATTTTTCATCATTCCGCAATCAACTCTATTATAACAGACGAGATTTTCTTTTTCTGCTCAAAATATAGAGCAATTGACCGTTTTCCAGAGCAACCATACAAGAACCATTGAAAATCATTTTTTCGGAGGAAATATGACCTGCTGTTTTATCGGACATCGGGAAATAGAAGAAACAGAACAGCTGACAGCAGAATTGCACCGGCTTCTGACTGCTCTGATTGCGCGGGGTGTCACCGATTTTCTCTTCGGCGACCATTCTGCGTTCGATACGCTTTGCTATACGCTTGTCACAGAACTGCAAAAGGAGCATCCCTGTCTCCGCCGGATTCATTTCCGGATGCGCTACCCGGAAGCGGACGAGATGACCATGGAATTTCTTTTGTCCGGCTATGAGGATTGCATCTGCCTGCCGGACACGGTTCGCGCCGGAAGAGCCTCCTACGTGCTCCGGAACAGGGCAATGATGCGGGAAAGCGATGTCTGCATATTTTACTGCAATCCCTCTTACATTCCGCAGGAACGGGAAGCGGATCGCCGGAACCATTTGCCGCGCTCCCCTCGCAAAAGCGGAACCCGGCTCGCCTACGACTATGCCCGTTCGCAAAAGAAAGAAATTTACAACGTATTTCCCAATTCCGCTCCTGCAGAAGAATCTCCGTAAGCCACGCGCCGAACAAAAAGTGCCGGCATCCGCCGCAGTAAAATCTCCGATTTTTCCCATATTTCATAGAAAAAAAGGAACCAAGACCGCAAATGACCTTGGTTCCTTCTCTTTTTGTTCTTTCCTTCCGCAAGCAATCCGAACCCGCGGTTACTTCGCGTAATCGATTGTGCGGGTTTCGCGGATGAGATTGAGTTTGATCTGTCCGGGGTACTTGACCTCGTCCTCAATCTTCTTCGCCATCTCGCGGGCAATCAGCTTCATGCCGTCGTCGTTGACAACCTCCGGCTTGACCATGACGCGGATTTCACGTCCTGCCTGAATGGCATACGCCTTATCCACGCCCTTAAAGCCACATGCAATCTCTTCCAGCTTCTCCAGACGCTTGATGTAGTTTTCCATATCCTCACGCCGGGCTCCGGGTCTTGCCGCGGAAATGGCGTCTGCCGCCTGAATCAGAACGGCGATGACCGTGCGCGGCTCCACATCGTTGTGGTGCGCCTCGACGGCATGGATGACCTCCGGATTCTCCTTATACTTCTTCAGGACGTTCACGCCAAGCTCCACATGAGAGCCTTCCATATCCTGCGGAAAAGCCTTTCCGATGTCGTGCAGAAGTCCTGCGCGGCGTGCGGTGGTTCCGTCTACGCCAAGCTCGTCTGCCATGATTCCGGCAAGCCATGCAACCTCAATGGAGTGCTGCAACACGTTTTGTCCGTAACTGGTACGGTAGCGGAGCCGTCCCAGAAGCTTGACCAGCTCCGGATGAATTCCGTGTACGTTGACCTCGTAGGTGGCGCGTTCACCCGCCTGCTTGATGATGGCTTCCACTTCCTTGCGGGATTTTTCAACCATCTCCTCGATCCGGGTCGGGTGAATACGACCGTCGGCAATCAGGCGCTCCAACGCCATCCGGGCGATCTCTCGACGGACGGGGTCAAATCCGGAAATCGTGATGGTTTCCGGCGTATCGTCGATAATCAGCTCCACGCCGGTCAGCGTCTCCAGCTTCTGAATGTTTCTTCCCTCGCGTCCGATGATCCGCCCCTTCATTTCCTCGTTCGGAATTGCCACGGCGGAAATGGTGGACTCGGTCACATGGTCGGCGGCGCACCGCTGAATGGCAAGAGAAATCAGATTTCTTGCCTTGGTATCCGCCTCCTCCTTGAACTCGCTCTCCAATTCATCCAGCTTTTGTGCCATCTCATGTCTTGTTTCAGACTCCACGCGCTCCAAAAGCTCACTTTTTGCCTGATCGATGGTGTAGCCGGAGATTTCCTCCAACTTTTCAAGATGCTGATGCAGCACGTCGTTGATCTGCTCCCGCAGAGCGTCGTTTGCCTTCAGCTTTTCATCCAACTGCTCGTTCTTTTTCTCCAAAGCCTCCGATTTTTTGTCAAGATTTTCTTCCTTCTGGTTGACCCTGCGTTCCATCCGGGTCACTTCCGACCGACGCTCCTTCAGCTCCCGCTCGGTGTCATTCCGCAAGCGGAGCGCCTCTTCCTTGGCTTCCACCAAAATTTCCTTCTTCCGGGTGTCCGCCTCCTTGGAGCCTTCTTCCAACAACCGTTTTGCTTCTGCTTCCGCAGAGCCGATGGCTTTTTCACCAATATACTTCCGGATCAGAAATCCACTCAAAACTCCGACAACCAAAGCCGCAACAATACTGATGACCGCAATGTAAACCGGCACTGAACATACCTCCTTTATTCATTTTGATTTTTTATGTGTTTTGTACGAAAAGCACACGGGGTGCGAATAAATCATACTTAATTATTATACACAATTTTTCTGATTCTGTCAAGACCTCCTCCGCGCTTTTCTGCGCATCCGGGGGCTGTTTTTACGTTTTTTTACGTTTTCCGCAGATGCGAAACCTCTGCCGCAAATCCGTCGCAAAAGCATCGAAGCGCAAAAAATGTCGTTTCCGGTCATTTCGCTCTTGCAAAAAGGCAAAAAAAGACCGCCTGCGGCGGTCTTTTCGAAAATTCTGTTTTTCTGTTCCGGATGTCTCAAAAGCTTTCGCAAAAATCCATCTTATGGATTTCTGCGGAACGGATCCTGCCGCTGTGCCGTCTCGGTGTCGGCACGCGGAGCGGAAGCCGGACGGCGGGGAGCATTCCCCTGCGAAGCTGATGAAGTACCGGGGGTGCTTCTCATCATTCCGGCAGGTCTTGCCGCACCGGCGGTACCCGTCGCGGAGCGAACCGGAGCAGTTCCGTTACCGGAAGTTCCGTTGCCGGAGGGACGCGCCGCGGAAGAGGCTCCTCCTGCAACTTTCGAAGTGTTTTTTTCGGTTGCGGAATTTTTTTTAAGTTCCGGTGGTTCCCCATAGCTTCCGTAAGCGCCATAGGACATATAATGCGAGGAATAATAAGCGGAAGCACCGCCGACCTTCTTTTTGCGGTCTATCTGATTCAGCACAACGCCGAGAATCTTGCATCCGCTCTTTTGGAGTTGCGCTTTCACTCCCTGCGCAACACGGTACTTCACGTGCCCGATGTTGATGACAAGAATGGCTCCGTCACAATAGTTGGCAATGAGGGAAGCGTCAATGACCAGTCCGAGCGGAGCGGCATCGACAATCACGTAGTCATATTTTTCACGCAAAAATTTCAGCGTCTCCCCAAAGTATGCGCTTCCCACCAATTCTGTCGGGTTGGGGGGATAGGGACCCGCAAAAATAATATCCAGATTTTCAACGGATGTGTGGCAAACCACCTCATCAAGTCTTGCCTGTGAGGAAAGAAATTCGCTCAACCCCCGAATGCCTTTTTCATTGGTATACCGACTGAGCATCACGGACTTCCGCAAATCTGCGTCAATCAAAAGCACTCTCTTTCCGGATTCCGCAAGACTGCGGCAGACATCAAAGGAAATAGAAGTTTTTCCTTCATGTGCAAAGCAACTGGTCAGAACAATGGTCTTAACCGACTGACCGGAGAAAAGGATATTGGTTCGAAGCGTATTGAAGGCTTCCCGGAGAAAGTAATTGGATGAAAGTCCGTCATCCAGGTTCAGTTCTACTGTCCTCATCTTTTTCCCCCCGCCTGAGCATTTGAATTTGCGCCTTCCGCCTCACCCGACGCATAATAAGAGGAATAATAGCCTCCTTTGGTTTTTCTGCGCCGCGAATCCTCCCGGTTGGGAATCACGCCAAGCATGTTGACCCCCAGGTATTTTTCCACATCCTCTGCCGTATTGATCTTATCATCCAGAATATACAGCAGAAAATATACAAGGTACACCACAATCATTGCCGCCACGGAAATCAGCAACAGCTTCATCTTGGAAATCGGGTTGGAGGGTGTCTTGGCATCCTCCAGACTTGCCACGTCATTGATGTTGCAAAGAGAAGTATTGTAATACCCGTTATAATATTCGCATGCTTTCTGCGCAACCGCATTGGCAAGATCCACACTCCGCTGTGCATTCTTGGTCGTCACCGTCAGATAAAGCACACGGGTGTTTTCCTCGTGTGTAATGCTGATCATTTTGTCCAGCTGTTTTGTGTCCAGAACTCCGCTGAGATTCTGCGTTTCAATCACCGGGCGAAGAACATGATCGCGGCTCCGGAAGAGCACCTCGCAGTCCTTCAGAATGTAGTTTGCGATGGTGATATCCGCAGAGCTGAAATTATTTGAAGACCCGCTGTTATTGCCGCTGTCCCGCAAAATATAAATGCTGGTTTTTGCAGAGTATTGATCCTCATGGGTAATTGAAGAAACCAGATACAGAATGCAGAATACGCCAACCAGCGTTGCAAGCAGAACCCACCAGCAACGCTTGAACGTATTCCAGAAATCCGATAGTCTGACCTCCGACGTACCGTTATTCTCTTCCATTCAAAAATCCTTTCCGAGGGGGAATTTCCCTTCCCCTGAAATTCTAAAATGATTTATTCTGCACCACGCGCCACGCATTATTCCACGTCAGATCGCAGATTTGACCACTGTTGCAATGCCTCTGCAGATAAGGCATGCATACTGTCATATCCGGCGGGCGAGTGGTCAGATTGTGGGCATCAGTGGAAATGATGTGCGCCAAATCCGCTTTCAGAATCCGTTTCCATTGCATTTTTGCAACCGTTCCCCATGCCCCGGCAACGGAGGAAGCATTGAGTTGTGTCAATCCCCCGTCATCAACATAGTTGCGGATCCAATCCATGTGGCGGAAGAGGCACCGGTATCGCTCAGCATGCGCAAGAATCGTATGAATTCCGGCGCTGCGCAACCGTCCCATCGCGTTCTGCAACTCGAAAAAATCCACCTCTGCCGGAAAATCCACAAGGACATATCTGCTGCCTGCGATGGAACGGCAGGCACCGGATTCCAGTGCGGCAAGACAACTGCCGTGATATCCCAGTTCGTGGCCGAGAAACAGGCGCATGTCCGGATGATGGTCGGCGGTATAGCGCTGAAGCAATGCAAACGCCGCCGCAGAAGCCGCAGAGGTGTCGCCGTAAAGATACGGAGAATAGTGCGGCGTCAGGCAGAGCGCACGGGTACCGTTTGCATAAGCCGCTTCCAGCATGGCAAACATCATGTCCCTATCTTTGGCACCGTCATCTACCTTACAAAGCATATGGCTGTGCATATCAAAAAAAGGACCCATGTTTTTTCCCCGTTTCTATCAAAAATGACGGAATATGACAGCATTCCAAAGCGGAGTTATTATACCACATCTTTCATACCTTGTCTACCCCAGTTTGCAATTGTTAACATTTGATTCATGATTTCCGGACAAATAAAAAATCCCTGCCAATTTGCATAAGGAAAATATTCCCCACATAAATTATAGTCAGGAATCCGAAATACTGTCATTCACTTTATAAAAACGGAGGAAAAAACATGAAAAAGTGTCTTTTTATTCCTCTTTGCATGCTTTTTCTGCTCCCAATTTGCTTTTTCGGCTGCGAACGGAAGGATACCGCGCAAAGCGTTCTGAACGCGGTCTGCGTCTCCGAGACGGCGCTCCCCGCCGGAGGGTATTATCTCTGGAGTCCTTCCGATCATCCGTCGGAGATATCCGGAGATTCTTCTCCGTTCCGAACCATGGACAGCACCTTATTTTCCGCCCTGTTCGGCAACGGCACACTCCCGGCAGAAGCCGACTGTATCCTGGAGGGTGCCTGCTATTTCGCTTATACCGAACCATATGAAATCTCGGTCTTCCTTTGCAAAAGCGCCGCTGAAGCCGAGCGGGTAGCGAAGCTATGTCTTCGGCGTTTGGATCTTCTGCGCACCGGCTACGATAAAAGAGAGAATGCCGACAGAAGCTTTGCAGAACATTCCCGCATTCTCCGGAGCGGCAGATGGGTTCTGCTCTGCGTCTCAAAGGAACCGGAGGAAACCTGTCGCGCGTTTCGCCGGGCATTGTAAAAATCCGAAAAGCAGGGAGTGCCGCAAACGCGGCACTCCCTGTCTTTCATATCTCCGCAGGGTCCACTTACTGAAGCTCGGCGAAATACTTAATGGTACGAACCATCTGGCTGGTGTAGGAGTTCTCATTGTCATACCAGGAAACGACCTGTACCTGATAGGTGTCGTCGTCCAGCTTGGCAACCATCGTCTGGGTGGCGTCAAACAGAGAACCATAGGTGATACCGATGATATCGGAGGATACCAGCGGCTCCTCTGTATAACCGAAGGAATCAGAAGAAGCAGCCTTCATTGCGGCGTTGATGCCGTCCTTGGTGATATCCTTGCCCTTGACAACTGCAACGAGAATCGTGGTGGAACCAGTCGGAACCGGAACACGCTGTGCAGAGCCGATCAGCTTTCCGTTCAGTTCCGGAATGACAAGTCCGATTGCCTTTGCGGCACCGGTGGAGTTCGGAACGATGTTGACGGATGCGGCACGTGCACGACGGAGGTCACCCTTTCTGTGAGGACCGTCCAGAACCATCTGGTCACCGGTGAATGCATGAACGGTGGTCATGATACCGGACTGGATGGGAGCATAATCATTGAGCGCCTTTGCCATAGGAGCGAGGCAGTTGGTGGTGCAGGAAGCGGCAGAGATGATCTGATCCTCCGCCGTCAGGGTCTTCTCGTTGACCGAGTAAACGATGGTCTTCAGATCATTGCCTGCGGGAGCGGAAATGACGCACTTCTTTGCGCCGGCATTGATGTGAGCCATCGCCTTCTCTTTGGAGGTATAGAAGCCGGTGCACTCCAGAACAACATCAATCTTCAGCTTCTTCCAGGGAAGATTTGCTGCATCCTTCTCGGCGTAAATCCTGATGGTCTTGCCGTCAACGGTGATGGTACCTTCCTCATCGTTTGCAACAACCTCATGATTGTATCTGCCCTGTGCGGAATCGTACTTGAGCAGATGAGCCAGCATTGAGGGCTTGGTCAGGTCATTGATTGCAACTACCTGATATCCCTTTGCCCCAAACATCTGACGGAACGCCAGACGACCGATGCGTCCGAAACCGTTAATCGCAACTTTTACGTTTGCCATTGGAATAATCCTCCATAAATAATATGAATTTTCAGACTAAGCGATCCGGAAAGGTTCGCCTTTCCATACAGCATATATTGTAACGCATTTTCCGGAAAGATACAAGCCCTTTGATGAAAAATTATCAAATTCGTTATTTTTTGCACATATTTTGTCTTGAATGGGGCTTTCCTATGTGCATTTTTTCGTCAATTCTCTTGCTTTGTGCAAAAAAGAGCCTGCGGCGCTATGCTCCGACCGCAAGCCCTTTTCTCTTCACCGGAGAATTTTCATTCGTCTCCGGCTTCCGAAATTTTGCAGAGCGTGGTGCCCACGCGATGAATCACCGCGTTGGTCTTTTTCATTGCCCGCATGGTTTTCATCTGTTTGCTGTTCCAGACTCCGACTGCCGCCGCGCCCAGCGCCATGGCTCCTCCGACCGTCCCCATGACGATCCACATGGTTTTTTGCGTATTTTTGTTCATTTCTCTCACCTCCGGAAGTGTTTACCGATAGTGTAGCTCCTTCCGGCATGTTTGATACGCGGAAAATATCCCCTTTTCTAAAACTTTCTTCTTTGCTATCCGGATATTTCCCGTCATTGATTTTTGTCCCTGCCGTTGCATTTTTTGCGGGTTTCTGCTATAATCAAACAGCAACCGGATTCCGCTTCGGACTCCGGAGCCGAGAAACGAAAGGACTGGTTCAGACAATGATCAAAAAGCGAAAAAGCGGTGTGCTGATGCACGTTTCCTCCCTTTGGGGTGAATACTCGGTCGGTTCCTTCGGGAAGGAAGCGCTGGAATGGATTGATTTTTTGTCGGAAGGCGGATTTTCCGTCTGGCAGGTGCTCCCCTTCTGCCTGCCGGACGACTGCAACTCTCCCTATAAATCCTACAGCGCCTTCAGCGTCAATCCGTATTTCATCGACCTGCCGGCATTATGCGAGGAAGGTCTGCTGAGCCGGGAAGAGCTTGCCGGTGCGCGTCAGAAAACGCCCTACGCCTGCGAATTTGACCGGTTGCGGCAGGAGCGCTTTGCGCTTCTCTCCCTTGCCGCCTCCCGTTTTACGGATGACCCCGCATTGGAACGCTTTCTGAAAACGCATCCGCAAACGGCGCTGTTCTGCCGTTATATGGCGCTCAAAGCCGCAAACGGAGAAAAGGATTTTCGCGAATGGACCAGCGAAAGTTATGACCCTTCCGTCCTGCGGACATGGCAGTTCACCCAATATGTATTCTGCCGTCAGTGGAAAAAGGTGCATGCCTACGCTGAGAAAAAGGGAATTTCCATCATCGGCGATGTTCCGATCTATGTCGCGCCCGACAGCTCGGATGTCATGGAAAACAGTGAGCTGTTCCTTCTGGACCAACGGAAAAACCCGACCTCGGTCGCCGGAGTGCCTCCGGACTATTTCTGCGCGGACGGTCAGCTGTGGGGCAATCCGCTGTATGACTGGAAGCGCATGAAAAAGGACGGGTTTGCCTGGTGGCAGGAGCGGATGCGCTTCATGATGGAGCTGTTTGACGGCGTCCGGATCGACCATTTCCGCGGTCTGGAGTCCTATTACAGCATTCCCGCCGGCGAAAAGACCGCAAAAAGCGGAACATGGGTCAAAGGTCCCGGCATGGAGCTGATCCGTGCCCTGCAACCGGTCTGCGAAGGAAAAACCGTCATTGCAGAGGACCTCGGGGACATTACGCCGGAGGTAGCGGAGCTGGTGCAGAAAAGCGGATTTCCCGGCATGCGGGTGCTGCAGTTCGGTTTTCTCGGCGGAGCGGATTCTCCCCATCTGCCGCACAACTACGACTTCAACTGTGTCGCCTACACAGGAACCCATGACAATAATACTCTGCTCGGCTACATCTGGGAGCAGGATGATGCCACCCGCCGCCGTATTCTCGAATACTGCGGATATACCGGCGACTGGAACCGATGCTATGATGCCATCCTGCGCACCATGTTTGAAAGCCATGCGGGCCTGCTTGTTCTCCCCGTGCAGGATCTGCTCCTGTACGGAAGCGACACCCGGCTCAACACGCCCGGACGCGCCGAAGGAAACTGGAGCTACCGGATCACCAAAGAACAGCTCCGGGATGTCTCCCTGCCGAAATTCCGCCGCTGGAATGAGCTGTACGGAAGAATCTGACGGGGATTGTCCGCGTGCCTGCATCCTTCCCGAAGCGAGACCCAAAAATCCCGGAACCGACGCGGTTTTGCATCGGTTCCGGGATTGTTTCATTTCTGAGAACCTTCCGAAAAATCAGAGAAGAGATTCCAACTCGGTCAGGGCGCTGTCAAACTCCTGCATTGCCGCCGCAACCGTATCGGGACGGCAGAGATCCACACCCGCGATTTTCAGCTCCTCCAGCGGATAATCGGAACCTCCGGTGGAAAGGAAGCGCAAATAGTCCGCCGTGCCGTTCTGCTCCAAAATCCGCTTTGCAATCGAAACCGCGGAGCAGAAGCCGGTGGCATACTGGTAAACATAAAACGCATTGTAGAAGTGCGGAATCCGTGCCCATTCAATGTCCTGAAGCTCGTTGATAACCGCCCCTTCATAGTAAACTTCGTTCAGCTTACGGTAAATTCCGTTCAGCGTCTCGGCAGTGAGCGGAGTTCCCTGCATCTGCAGGTCATGTGCCTGCCGCTCAAATTCGGCAAACAGCGTCTGGCGGAAGACCGTGGTGCGGAAGCCCTCCAGATAGTGGTTGAGAATATACGCACGCTTTGCGGGATCCGTTTCCACCGAGAGCAGATATTTGGTCAGGAGCACCTCATTGACGGTAGATGCGACCTCCGCTACCATGATCCGGTAATCGTGGTTGGCAAAATCCTGCGTGGTGTCCGAAAAATACGAATGCATGGAGTGTCCCAGCTCATGTGCCAGCGTGAAGGCATCGTCCAGCGTATCCGTATAGTTCAGGAGCACATACGGATGAACGCCGTAGACCCCGCAGGAATATGCGCCGGTTGTCTTTCCCTTGTTTTCGTATACATCGATCCAGCGTTCGCTGAACGCACGGTCAAGCAGCTTCTGATAGGTCTCGCCCAAAGGCTTGGTCGCCGCCCGCACCAGATTCTGCGCCTCCGCATACGGAATTTTCATCTCCGTACCCTTCACTATCGGGCAGTAAAGGTCGTACATATTCAGCTCTTCCAGTCCCAGTACCCGACGGCGCAGCTCCAGATACCGCCGCATGATCGGAAGTCCTCCGTGTACCGCCTCCACCAGCCTGTCATAAACGCTGACGGGCGCGTTGTTGCCGAACAGAGCACGCTCGCAGGCGGACTGATAGCCGCGCACCGTTGTGTAGTAATTGTCCATTTTGACACTGCCGGCATACATTGCCGCAAATGTGTTGATATAGCGCTTGAACTCTCCGAAATATTTTTCAAAGGACTCCTTCCGGACCCGCGGATCCGGGCTTTCCCGGTACACGCCGAAATTGCCATGCGTCAGAGTCACCTCTTTGCCCTCGGCATCCCGGAAGGACGGGAAGGTCATATCCACGCTCTCCAGCATGTCAAAGCAGTCGGAAGCGGTTCCGGCGGCATCACTGAGGAGCGCCAGCATTTTTTCCCCCTGCTGATCCAGCGTATGTGCGCGCATCCGGTCGGTATCCTCCAGCATGTGCCGGTAGGTGGCAAGCAGCGGATTTTGCAGATAATTGTGCAATGTCTTCTCGTCCATCGCCAGAATTTCCGGATCCACAAAAGCGCACGCCGCGGACAGGCGGACAGCAAGGCTGACCGCTCTTCCCTGCATCGTCTGGTAGACGGGATCCCCGTTGTCCGCATTCTTGCGGAGCATGGCGTAAAGATAGACCCGCTCCACCAGCCGGTTGGCATCGGTTACGGTATCCAGTGCCTTTTTCATTGCTTCCGGGGATCCGGCAAGCGTTCCCTGGACACCGGGAACCGCCTCCACCGCGCATTCCGCCTCACGGTATGCCGCTTCCCATGCAGCGTCATCGGCATAGATATCGGCAAAATTCCACATATATTGTTCATCCATTTCACTTCTGCTCTTCAGTGCCATTGCTTTTCTCCTTTATTCATAACATCTTTCGGCGATTCCGCCGTTTTATTCCTTCCGATTGTAACACAAAAAGCGGAAAAAGTAAACCGTTTCCCGAAAATTCCATAAGGTTTTCCGCACTTTTTCAGCGTCCCTTCACGGTTTCGGGGAAAAAACGCTTGACATTCCCCGTTTCCCGGTTTATAATGAAATGTAATTCCATTATTTTTCACCGGTCACCGGTTCCCCCGGCAGAAAATCCGCCGCCGGAGGAAAGACAGAAAGGCTTTGTTTTATGGCAAAAAGTAACGAAAAAATGGTAGAACAGATCACCTCCATGGAGGATGATTTCGCACAGTGGTATACGGATGTCGTCAAAAAAGCGGAGTTGGTGGATTATTCCGGCGTCCGCGGCTGTATGGTGATCCGCCCTTACGGCTACGCCATCTGGGAGAACATCCAGAAGGATCTGGATGCCCGCTTCAAGGCGTTGGGACATGAGAACGTCTACATGCCCATGTTCATTCCCGAAAGCCTGTTGCAGAAGGAAAAGGATCACGTAGAGGGCTTTGCACCCGAATGCGCCATTGTTACCATCGGCGGACAGACCCCGCTGACCGAGCGTCTGATTGTGCGCCCGACCTCCGAGACGCTGTTCTGTGAGCATTATAAAAACGTCATTCAGTCCTACCGCGACCTGCCAAAACTCTATAATCAGTGGTGCAACGTCGTCCGCTGGGAAAAAACCACGCGCCCGTTCCTGCGCACCTCGGAATTTCTCTGGCAGGAAGGTCACACCATGCATGAGACCGAAGAGGAAGCGCGCGAGGAAACTCTGCGGATGCTGAAGGTCTATGAGGACTTTTACGCCGAAGCGCTTGCCATCCCCGCTTACACCGGACGAAAAACCGAAAAAGAAAAATTTGCAGGTGCCGAGGAGACCTATACCATCGAGCCGATGATGCACAACGGCGTGGCATTGCAGGGCGGAACCTCTCACTATTTCGGTACCGGCTTTGCCAAAGCGTTCGACATCAAATTCACCGCACGCGACAATACGCTCCAATATCCGCACCAGACCTCCTGGGGGCTTTCCACCCGCTCCATCGGCGCCATCATCATGACGCACGGAGACAATAACGGTCTGATTCTGCCGCCGCGCGTGGCTCCCATTCAGGTGGTCATCGTTCCGGTTGCACAGCACAAGGAAGGCGTGCTGGAGAAAGCTTA
Source organism: uncultured Eubacteriales bacterium (assembly GCA_934481515.1). Lineage (GTDB taxonomy): Bacteria > Bacillota > Clostridia > Oscillospirales > CAG-272 > UMGS1865. Next base: position 14,608 of record CAKSPO010000026.1, on the reverse strand, counting down.
CGCTCTGCGGGACGAGCTTTCCGCAACGTTCCGGGTCAAGGTGGACGACAGTGAAAACTCCACCGGCTGGAAGTTTGCGCAGTATGAGATGAAGGGTGTTCCGCTCCGTCTGGAAATCGGACCGCGCGACATCGAAAATAATTCCTGCGTACTGGTCAGCCGCGTCACCCGCGAGAAAACGGTTGTCTCTCTTGACAACCTGACCGCCGCTGTGGCGGAAGCATTGCAGAAGGTACACGATGAATTGTACCAGCGTGCATTGGAAAACCGTTCCGCGCGCACCTACGAGGCACACAGCTACGACGAATTTTTGCAGATTGCCGCCGAAAAATCCGGCTACATCAAGGCAATGTGGTGCGGAGACACGGCATGCGAGGAACAGCTGAAGGATGTCACCGGCGGTGTCAAATCCCGTTGCATCCCCTTTACCGAAGAGCATCTGTCCGATACCTGCGTCTGCTGCGGAAAGAAAGCAAAGCACATGGTCATCTGGGGCAGACAATACTGACCTTTTCCGAAGCCGCAGAAATTGCGTTTTCAGGAAAACCGGGAAACTCTCCATTTTCACAAAACCAAGAAATTTCCATCCGGAAGCGCCTCTGCCTTTCCCGACAGAGACCGTCCTCCGGCATCTGCGGCGGCTTTTCTGAAAAGAAAGTCGCCGATTTTTGAAGCACTTCCGCTTTTTCAAAAATACGCTTTCCGGAGGGACTGAAAAATGAACCGAACCCCCGTCTGGATCTGGGAAAACGGCAACCGGAATCCGGATGAATACGCCCGTTTTTACGATGCCTTTTCCTACGATGGCATTTCCCCTGCCGCCCTGCAAATCAGCTGTGACGGCAATTACGAATGCTTTCTGAACGGTACCTGCATTGCCTTTGGGCAGTACGGAGATTTTCCGGACCGCAAGGTTTTTGACACGGTTTCTTTGACGAAGCACCTGCGCACCGGAGAAAACCGGCTTTGCATTCTTGTCTGGTATCCCGGAGTTGGCAGCATGACCTATTGCGCAGGAGCACCGGGCGTATTCTGGCGACTGACGGCGGGAAACGGCCTTCTTTCCTGTTCCGACGCTTCCGTGCTCTGTTGCCGCGCCACCGACTATGTCTGCGGCAGATGCCGGCGCATTACCTCACAGCTCGGTCTCTCCTACGCCTACGATTTCCGGGGCAGAATTCCCGACTCCGAATGCAAACCGCCCGAAAGTGCACACCCCGCGTGTCCCTTCCCGGAGCGTTCCGCCCCTCCCTGCCCCCGCCCGAACGAAAAGCTCCGTCTCCGTCCGTTTCTGCCTGCCGGATGTATTGACCCGGTATACCGGGTCTACGACCTCGGAGAAGAAACGGTCGGGTACCTTTCCGTCACCTTCCGTGCTCCCGCAGGAACGGTTCTGACCATCGGCTGGGGAGAAACTCTGACGAAGCCGGAAGACAGCGCTTCCGGAAAGCAGAACGAAAAGCGCAGCGGAGACCGCGTGCGCTCCCGGATCGGTGACCGGAGCTTTTCCGTGGAGCTGACCGCCGACGGAACCGAAAATCTCTTTGTCAACCGGATGCGGCGGCTTGGGTGCCGTTACCTTCAGGTTTTCTGCTCTGCGGATACGGAAATCCGCTCCATCGGTCTCTTTCCCGCCTACTATCCGGTAAAGCTTCTACCCTACCGTGCCTCCACGCCGCTCCGACAGCGAATTTATGACGTTTCCGTGCGGACACTTCGCCTTTGTATGTTTGAGCATTACGAGGACTGCCCTTGGAGAGAGCAGGCGCTTTATACACTGGACAGCCGCAACCAGATGCTGTTCGGCTATGCGGCGTTCGGAGAATACACCTTTGCAAGGTCGTCCCTCTGGCTGATCGGAAACGATGACCGGCGGGAGGACGGACTGTTGCACATCTGCGCCCCCAGCCGGGAGGATCTGGTCATTCCCTTCTTCTCCCTGATCTACCCGATAGAGATGTGCGAATACGCCGATGCCTCAGGAGACACTTCTCTGATCCGGTGCTTCTACGGCAGGATGCGGAAAATTCTTTCGGCTTTTCTCTCCCGTACGGAAAAAGACGGAACGGTTCCCATATTTTTCGGAGACGAACGCTATTGGAACTTTTATGAGTGGAACCGAACACTGGAAGGCACTCTTTCCCGCCAGGAAGAAAAAAAGACCGACACCGCACTCAACGCGGCGCTCATCCTTGCTCTGGAAGCCATGGCGTCCATGGCGGAACGGATCGGGGAAAAAGCGGATGCGGGAAACGACCGCATCATGGCGCAAAATCTCCGCAAAGCTCTGCAAAAAAAGCTGTGGTGTCCGGCAGAAGAGTTATTTTATACCTCGGATAAAGCGGAAGAACCGCGTTTTTCCCAGCTGGCAAATGCGTTCGCACTTCTGGCAGACGCCGTGCCGGAAAACAGTCGCAAACGGGTGGCAAACCGCCTTGCGGACGACCCCGTACTGATCCCCGTCACACTGAGCATGCAGCCGTTCCGCTACGACGCACTGCTTGCGGTGGACGCGGAAAAATACCGGGAACGGATTCTCTCCGAGATCGACCGCGATTACGGATTGATGCTGAATGCCGGTGCCACCAGCTTCTGGGAGACCATCAAGGGGTCTGCCGACTTCGGCGGAGCCGGTAGCTGTTGTCATGGCTGGAGTGCCGCACCGGTGCGCTATCTGCGGCTTCTGGAGCCGGAAGGTACGGTAACATGCGGAAAAGAACCGCATTCGGAAGAGTAAAAAACACGAAGAAAATCTGCAGAAAGGAGGAATCTCATGCAAAAAGTCATATCCTTTATCAAAGATGCCGTCCGCGGACTGGATCCGGTGCTTTTCTGCTGTGCGACCCTCCTTTCCGTCATCAGCATCGTCACCATCATCGGTGCGGTGGACAATTTCGGAATGTCCAAGCTGAAAATGCAGATTTTCATTTTTGTAGTCGGTATTTTTGTCACGATCTTCATTTCCTGCTTTGATTACCGGGTCGTGGTAGACAAGCTCTGGCTCTATATGCTGATCTTTTCCACGGCAATTCTGGTGATTACCCTGATCTTCGGAAAAAGCGGGCAGGAGATGGAGACCTCCAACAAAAGCTGGCTTGCAATTCCCGGAACCCGTTTTATGATCCAGCCCTCCGAATTCGTCAAGTTTACCTTCATCTGCACCTTCTCCCGGCATCTGTTTCTGGTGAAGGATCACATCAACAAACCTCTGACCGTACTACTCCTTGCCGCGCATGCCCTTTTGGTCGTGGGACCGATCCTCAAATCGGGGGATCTCGGCGTGGCGCTGGTGTATCTTGCCATCATCGCCATCATGCTCTTCTGTGCAGGGCTGCATCCGTTGTATTTTCTTGCCGCCGGCATTCTTGTCGCCCTCCTCTCCCCGTTTCTTTGGGAGAAACTGGAGGTATATCAGCAACAGCGGATCATCGTCGGCTTCAATCCGGAGCTGGATCCGCTCGGAAAAGGGCTTCAACCGCTTCTGAGCAAAAAGGCAATTGCAGCGGGCGGATTCTTTGGAAACGGCATCATGGGCGGTTCCTACTACGAGGAGCTTCCAGCCTCTCACACCGATTTCATCTACGCGACGGTCTGTGAAAAGTTCGGTTTTTTGGGCGGCAGTGCCGTTCTGATGATCTACATCGTTATGGTCGTCCGCGTTTTCATGATTGCACGCACCGCCAACCGCTCGGATTTCGGAGGGTTGATCTGCGTGGGCGTCGGCGGAATGCTGGTGGTTCAGATTCTGATTAATGTAGGAATGTGCTTCGCCATGCTCCCCGTCATCGGCATCACTCTGCCGCTTCTTTCCTGCGGAGGCTCCTCCATGCTGGCAACCTTTATGATGCTCGGACTTTTGCACAGCGTGCACCGTCACTCCGTTGCGGTTCAGGAAGCGGAAAAACCCGACACCTTTGATATTGATATTTCACTTCTGGATTCATAAACAGCGCCACCCGCTCATATATTTTACCAGAATATATGATGCATCGGAGGCGCTGTTATGTTTATCTGTTCTCTGCGGGCAAGTACCGTCAAGCTGGTTGCCGTGGTCTGTGTGGCTCTGACCGTTCTCGTAACGCTGATTGCTTTTGTCCCTACGTATGTCATTTCCTCCCCCACCTCCGCAGACGCGGGAGAAACCGAAGTCTCCTACTCCTATGATAAGGTCAAAACCGCGGAGGATGCCGCCGCCTTCCTCACCCAGTTCGGCTGGACGGTCAATCCGACACCGACGGAAACGCGTACCGTCACCATTCCGTCCGAATTCGATAAGGTGTTTTCTGCCTATAATGAGCTGCAAAAGGAACAGGGGCTGAACCTTTCCAAATACAAAAACAAAGAAGTGACGCGCTATACCTTCACCGTAACCAACTACCCGGATTACGAGGGAACGGTTTATGCCAATGTGCTGGTATACCGCAACCGCGTCATTGGCGGGGATCTCTGCTCGGCAGATGCGTCCGGCTTTGTTCACGGCTTTGAAAAGCCTTGAACCGAGACGTTTTCCGAAGCCGTAAAAGCCGATATTTCCAAAGCTCTTTCCGCCCGATTTCTCGTTCCGGATTGCCCTGAAGGCAAAACGGATCCCAAAAACGTCATGACAACGGCGGTGGTAAAAACTTTTCTGTTTTTACCACCGCCGTTGTCACCTTTCTTTCACAGAATGCGACATCTTCCGCACATTTTCGCAAATGCACTTCATATACTTTTATCAGAACCTAAAAAAGGGAAATACTTCCTGACGGAAAAATCAGGCAGAACCGATTAAACCGGGGGATCCGATGGGAAGAATAGAATCGCGGAGATTTCCGTTGAGATCCCGCCATTCCGATAAAAGAGAGGATGATCCGTTATGAGCGTCAGACGCGGAGATATTTATTATGCCGACCTCAGTCCCGTCGTCGGCTCGGAGCAGGGCGGACTGCGCCCCGTTCTGATTATTCAGAATGACATTGGAAACCGATACAGCCCGACGGTCATCGCCGCGGCAATTACTTCCCGCATGAGCAAAACCCCCCTCCCGACCCACATCGACATCTGTGCGGACGACGTAGGACTGGCAAAGGATTCCGTGATTCTTCTGGAGCAAATCCGAACCCTGGACAAACGCCGTCTCAAGGAAAAGATGGGACATCTGGACGACGGCATGATGCACCATGTCAATACCGCCATTGCCATCAGCTTCGGACTCGGAAGCCCGGAGGAGGACGCTGCGGCACGTGCGATGATGCAAAGTACCTCTTATGTCTCCAACCGAAAGCAACACCCCGCCGCAGTGCCGGAAGTACGTTCCGCTGCGGTCGCATCCGTTGCAGAGCCGGAACACCCGCATGCCTCTCACACTCCGGGGAACCCGCAGGGATTGTGACATTAGGTTCGCACCGTCTGAAAAATACAAAAAACAGCAAAGGAGGGCTCCTGCATTCCTTTGCGTCGCACCGACAAAAAAGCGCTTTTTCCTTTCGGAAAAAGCGCTTTTTTGGAGCTGGTGATGTGACTCGAACACACGACCTGCTGATTACGAATCAGCTGCACTACCGACTGTGCTACACCAGCAAAATACGTGCCGCAAACGGCAACGTATCTATTATATCCGATCCGGGTCGGTTTGTCAATATTTTTTTCAAAAAAACTTGAACCTGCCCGCGACTTTTTAAAAACCGGGCAAAAGAGCGCAGAACGGAAAGCATTTTGCAAAAGGAATCCGGAATGCTATCCTTCCCCATTCTCCTGCTTTTCCGAAACCTGCAAAAGCGCACCCAGCGCGTCCGAAAGCGCCGTAAATCCGGCAATATCCAGCCGCTCACCGCGAACATCCGCCGGATACCCCAAATCCGCAATCACACCGGAGATTTCTTCCCGCGAAAGCTCCGGGAAGGAGGATGAAAGAGAATTGAGCAGGGTCTTCCTCCGCTGCGCAAACGCTCCCCGGATGGTACGGAACAGCAGCTCCTCGCTTTGTGGGCAGCATGGCTTTTCCCGGTACAGGCGAATCCGGATGACCGCGGAATCCACCTTCGGCGCCGGGAGAAACCGGTCTGCCGGAACCGTAAAAAGATACTCCGATGCACCATAGTAAGCCACCGATGCCGTCACGGCACCGTAATTCTTTCCTCCGGCAGGAGCGCACAAACGCTCTGCGACCTCCTTCTGCACCATCACGGTAATGCTTTCAAACGGCAGACCGCATTCCAACAGCTTCATCAGAATGGGGGTCGTGATGTAGTACGGCAGATTGGCACAAACCGCCACCGGACCGCGCTCAAACGCATCTCCCAGAAGTGCGCCAAGATCCGCCTGCATGACATCCTCATTCACCACCCGGACCTGCGGAAACTCCCGCAACGTATCCTCCAGACACGGAATCAGCGCACGGTCGATCTCCAGCGCGAGCACCGACCGGTAGCGCAATGCCAGCTCATAGGTCAATGTTCCGATTCCGGGACCGATTTCCAGAATGGTAGCCGCTTCGTTTCCGCAGCATGCCTCGGCAATTTCCTCCACCACCGCACAGTCGGTCAGAAAGTTCTGACCGAATTCCTTGCGGAAATGCAGATGAAACCGATCCATAATGCGCCGAACGGTTGCAATGTCGCACAAATTCACTGTTCTCTGTCCTCTTGTTTCCTTGTTTTACATCATTTTATCACAGCTTCCGGAAAAAATCAAGAGGAAACCGTTCGCTTTCCGGATCAGAGCTTTCCTGCCAGCTCCTCCCGGAGCTTTGCGAGGATGCGCTTTTCCAATCGGGAAATGTAGGATTGGGAAATGCCGAGCAGATCGGCGACCTCTTTCTGTGTCATTTCCGCACCGCCGTTTCTCATCCCGTAGCGCAGCTCAATCAGTTCCCTCTCCCGCGGCTCCAGCGCTTTCACCGCGCGGCGCACCAGTTCCCGCTCCTCCGTCTGTTCCATCTCGTCTGCAATGCTGTTCTCATCGCTTCCCAAAATATCGGAAAGCAGCAGCTCGTTTCCGTCCCAATCCACATTCAGCGGCTCGTCGATGGAAACCTCGCACTTCTGTCCTCCGCTCTTCCGGATGTACATCAAAATCTCATTTTCGATACAGCGGGATGCGTAGGTCGCCAACTTGATGCTTTTGTCTGCGCGGAAGGTGTTGATTGCCTTGACCAGACCGATGGTGCCGATGGAAATCAGATCCTCGATCCCGACCGTGGTATTTTCAAACCGTTTGGCAATATAGACCACCAGGCGAAGATTGTGCTCAATCAATTCGGAGCGGGCGCGCTCCTCGTCCAGATGTGCGATGCACTCCGCCTCCTTCTCTGCCGAGAGCGGAGTCGGAAGGACTTCCGGTCCGTTGATATAAAAAATTCCTTTTTTTCTTCGTTTCCTGCCAAGGAAAACAGCAAGACGAAGACGAAGATAGGAAAACAGTTTCATAAAAAGCGCTCCTTTCCCCGACAGTCTATACTGCCGGAATGACTGCATCAAATCCTTTTGCCGATTCTCCCAGCGGTGCCAGTGCAATCAGATAATCCGCGTTGCTGACATTCTTCCCGTCAAAAATCCGCAGCCGCTCCGGAATCAATGCCGGCAAAAGAGTCTCCCCCGTCGCCCCCCGTGCCGGAATCAGACGGATGCGGCATGCCGTCTCATAGTCCTCCAGCCAATGTGCCGGATCGCTGCTCCGGAGCCTGCACGCCACCGCCTGCGGCAAAGCAGAACAAAGCGTTTCCCGGTCGGCGACAATCACGGCTCTTCCCCCTGTCGGGTCGCGCAACAGGTTTCCGGAATCGACCAGTGCCCGCAATTCCACATTTCTCCCGAACACCGTTGCTTCCACCCGGACACTCCGGATCCTTCCGGAAAAGCCGAACAGCCTGCCGCCGTTCGCCGTCAGAATGCCCGCAATGGAGCCAAGCAAAGCAAATCCCCAGACGGAAAGCCCGTCTCCCTCCAGAATCTCAAACGGAAGATGCAACCGGTTCAGGCAGGCATAAAACGCGGTCATAATGCCGCCAAGCATCGCGGAAGAAAGCAACTGCACGGCAGATGTCTGTAAATAGCGCAAAAAAGAGAGCTTCCGTTCCGCAAAAGCGACGGCGCACATCAAAAGCACCGCAAAGGCATCCGCCAGAAACCCGACCGCACCCTCCAGCCCCAGCAACAGGGAGAAGCAGGCGTATCCCCCGCCGAGCAGCGCACCGGCAATCATCCGCCACCGTTTCGCAGAGCGATGCAAAAGGCGGGCGGTAATCTGCAAACAGATCAGATCCATCGCGGTATTGATGAGAAAATACAGATCTATGTAAACATCCTGCCCCATCGGATTCCCTCCCTCGGACGATCGTTCTGTTTTCATTATAAAACTGCATCCCCGGTTTTTTTGTCAGAATAAAGAACCGCGAAAAATATTTTTCGGTCAAGCCCTGTACTTTTGCGAAAAACTGTGCTATAATAGCCGCAAAAGGGACATACAAATCCGAAAGCACAATACAGTGCTTTCCATTGATACAATACCGCCTCCGATAAAGAAAGGAAAATTACCATGTCACATCTGAATCGTTTTCAAGCCGCTTTGGAAAATGCCGGCTACGATGCCGCCATCATTTCCGAAGGGAACAATCAGCGCTATCTTTCCGGTTTTCATTTTGACGACGGTCTGATTCTGGTCACCGGAAAAAAATCGTATCTTCTGACCGATTTCCGCTATGCGGAAGCGGCACGTGCGCAGGCAAATCCGGCGCTGGAAGTTCTGACCCCCGGAGGAGGCGGAATGCTTGCCACCGTAAAAACACTCCTCGGAGAGAACGGCTGCAAAACCGTTTCCACTGAGGATCATACCCTTTCCTGTGCCGATTTCCGGCGCTATGAGGATGCATTGCCCGGCTTTCGTCTCGGCGGCGGCGCATCCGCCCTGCTTGCGACACTCCGGCTCTGCAAGGACGACGCCGAACTGGAAACCATTGCGCGTGCGCAGGCAATTACCGACGCGGCATTTTCCCACATTCTCACATGGCTCCACCCGGAAGCCACCGAGGTCGAGGTCGCTCTGGAACTGGAATACTTCATGCGCCGCAACGGTGCAGAATCCGTCGCGTTTGACACCATCGCCGTCTCCGGAACCAATTCCTCCCGTCCGCATGGTGTTCCGCGCTACTGCAAGCTGGAAAAGGGCTTTCTGACCATGGACTTCGGTGCAAAGGTAGACGGCTACTGCTCCGATATGACACGCACTGTTGTACTCGGCAAAGCCGACGCGGAAATGAAAAAGCTGTACCATACGGTTCTTACCGCACAAAAGACAGCGCTGGAAGCCGCCGCGGAAGGAGTCGCCTGCCGGGAGCTTGACCGCATCGCACGGGATCTGATCGACAATGCCGGATACCGCGGATGCTTCGGGCACTCTCTCGGGCACGGCGTGGGACTGTTCATTCATGAGAACCCCCGTCTTTCCTCCGGCGCAAACCCGGAAAGCGTTCTGCAGCGCGGCAACGTCATCACGTTTGAGCCGGGTATCTATCTGGAAGGCAAATACGGCTGCCGGATCGAGGACATGGCAACCGTGAAAAACGACGGCACCTTCTATGATTTTACCAAGAGTCCAAAGGAACTGATCGAATTGTTCTGAACAATTCCCCTGTTCGGAAAGGAAAAGCTTATGATTTTTGCCCTTGCCGCCCGTGAGGGAGAAGAGATTCCGACGGTTGTGTGGAACCTCGTCGACTGGATCAACCAAAGCAAGCTGAGCACCGCGAACGCCAGAGGCATCATGATCCTCTGCGGTGTTGCGCTCTGTATTTTCTCCGCATATCTGCTGGGAAGCATCAACCCGGCAATTCTCATCTCCCGTCTGCGTTTCCATGATGATATCCGCAAGCACGGGAGCGGGAACGCGGGAACCACCAATATGCTCCGCACCTACGGAAAAAAAGCCGCACTTGCAACGCTGCTCTGCGACCTCGGAAAAGCGGCGGTTGCGGTGCTTCTCGGACGTCTCATCTGGGGTGTCAACGGTGCGGCACTCTCCGGATTCTTCGTTATGTTCGGACACATGTTCCCGGTTTTTTCCCATTTTCGCGGCGGAAAGGGCGTTGCCTGCCTTGCCATGGTCGCGCTGATGTTAAGCCCCATCACTTTTGTCATCCTCCTGGCTATGTTTCTGGTCATTGCCATCGGAACCAGATACGTTTCGCTTGCTTCCGTGATGTGCGCCATGCTCTATCCGCTGATTCTGCGCGCCTTTGCAAACAACGGTCTGAACGTTGCGATGGCAGTGCTCGCGGCGCTGTTTGTTGTCATCATGCACCGGGAAAACCTGAAGCGGCTCTGGAACGGAACGGAATCCAAGCTGGATCTCTCTAAATTCAAAAAGGGAAAGACGGATCCTCCGTCCGATGCCTGACCCGGAAAGGATCATCGCTATGACTTTCTCTTCCAATCATACTGTCCCCTCTCCTGCAGAGCAGATGGCTTCCCTGATCTCCGCGGTAGCAGAGCAGAAGGTGCTCCGGAAAGCGGTCTTTTCCAAGCCAAAGGATCCATCCATTGTTCGCATTACACTGACCCTGCGCAATGTAGGCGGAAAAACGGCAGTGCAGGCGGAAACGCTGCAAAAGGATAACAAAGCCAAACAGGAAAACCTCTCGGCAGAACAAACCGACCGCTTTGCCGCGCTCTGTTCCGCATTCGGTCAGGTCAACCTGATGACAACTGCCGGAGACTGCGAGCTTCGCGTTTCCAAATCCGGCTCCTCCGTTCTTCTCGGTAAGGGCCGTTTGGAAAAAGCGTTGCAAAGCGGCAAAACGGATCCCGTGAAAATCGGCGGGAACAACCGCGAAAAAGCCTACATTCTGAACGGAAATGAGCCTTTTTTGCGTTTGTTGGATGTCTGTGACGAGAACGGTCGGGTCAGAGACAAAAAACAATCCAAGTTCCGTCAAATCAACCGGTTTCTGGAGTTGATTCGGGACATTCTGGAATTTCTTCCGCAATCGGGTCCTTTGCGAATCTGCGATCTCTGTTGCGGAAAAAGCTATCTTTCATTTGCCGTTTACCACTATTTTTCCGATATTCTCGGGCGAACCGTACAAATGACCGGCGTGGATCTCAAGCCGGATGTCATCGCCTACTGCAATGAGACTGCGCAAAAGCTGCATTTTGACGGTCTTTCCTTCCTGTGCGGTGATGTGGCGCAGTATAATACCGAAGAACATGTGCATCTGGTAATTTCCCTGCACGCCTGCGACAGCGCCACCGATCTGGTGCTGAGCAAGGCACTCGCATGGAACGCAGACGTGATTCTTTCCACTCCATGCTGTCATCACCAGATGAATCATACACTGAACTGTCCGACGCTCGCATTTCTCGCGGAGCATTCCATGCTCCGTCAGAAATTCTGCGATGCCGCAACCGATGCCCTGCGCCTGAAGCATCTGGAATCCGAGGGCTACCGTACCGCCGCGCTGGAGCTGATCGACCCGGAAGAAACGCCGAAGAACATCATGCTCCGTGCCGTCCGTCTGCCGCACTTTGATCCGGCCTCTCCCGCGGCTCTGCGGCTGAAGGAAGAATACCGCACGGCAAAGGCGTTTCTGATCGGTGATGCCAACGTCGCATTCTGATTCGGAATGAACGGTTCTTTCCACCACCTTCACGAAAATTCACCACAAGGAGGCTGCACCTCATGTTCCGTCTCTTTTCCCGCAAAAAGAAGGATCCCAACAGCCGGCAGTACCGTTGGGAAATGGCAAAGCAAATGAGCAATCACCATATCCGTTACGTCACGGAAAAACGGAACGGCGTGGACGAGGTCATCGGTCGGAACGGCGGATTGAACATCCGCGACGACGAGCTTCTGATCTTTGCCTCCGCCGATGTTCTGATGCGGTGCAAGATTGATCAGATGCAGGCATGGGAACTGCTTTCCAAGGACGGCGTCGTCATTACGGCGCCGGATCTGGAGCACGGTGGGCAGGAACGAACCGTCATTGTCTACTACGTGTATTACCGGTAACCGGCTTCTGCGCTCTGCTTTTCCGCTTTAAAAAACAGCGTCCGGAACCCAGACCGATAAAGCCGGAAAGCAATCAAAGACGGTGCCGAAAAAGTAAAAACCGAACCGATTTTTTTCAGGAGGACTGCGAAAACCATTTTTGTTTTTGAACAGCCTCCCTTTTCATGAACGCTTACTTTCAAAAAATAAAGGCAGTGCCGCGCAATTGCACCATCGGAATTTCGCGGTATTGCAAAAAAAACACAAGGAGGTAACAACAATGAAAAAAGAGTACCTGATTGCGGTTGACCTGGAGGGAATTCATGGTGTGGTCGGAGAACCGTACAAAGCCCTGTCACCGGAAATTCCGGATTATAAGGTTGCATGTGAGAATGCCGTGAAGGAAATCAACTGTGTGGTCGATGCCCTTTTCGCGGCGGGTGCCGGAAAGGTTGCGGTATGGGATAACCACAGTAGCGGAAAAAATCTGGATTTTACAAAAATCGATCCCCATGCCGTTCGTGTAGAAAACCCGCCGATGCCTCGCTACGAGCGGTTCAGCTTCGCGAAGGAGTTCCATTTTGCCGGAATTTTTCTGCTTGGCTACCACAGCAAGGAGGGCTCCTTCAACGGCGTTCTGGCACACACCTATAATTCCCGCCTCATTCAGTACTTCAAGATCGGCGGCAAAACCATGGGAGAAGCCGAGATTGATGCCTATATCGCAGGAAGTCTCGGAATTCCTGTCCTGTTCTGCGCCTCCGACGATGTTTGCGTCGCGCAGGTCCGGGAAAGCATTCCCGGAATCCATACCGTCGTCACCAAGATCGGAAAGGGCAGAAATGCGGCGGACCTTTTGGAGGAAGAAAAGGTTCTGAAGGAGATTTATGAAAAAGCGACCGAAGCGCTACGCACCCCGGCTCAACCGGTCGTTTTGTCCTATCCCACCGAAATTGAGATGAACTATTCCCGCGCCGAAACCGCAGCGGATGTTCTGAAGAAGGTCAGAGGCTACGGGCAGGAAGTCCGCTACGGCGAAACGACGCATATTTTGCACTCCGTCCTGCACAATGCAAAGGAACTGGAAGCTTTCATCTGATTTTCACGGCAAAAGACTTTCTCCGATGCCGGTATGCCGGAACATACAAACGACAGCGAACCCATTCCGATTTTCGTCGAAGAAATATTGAAAATATCGTAGACAAACAGAAAAAGATATGCTATACTCTTTTCGACTCCGTAGTTGCGTCATGGCAGCCGGAGCCAAACCTTCAAAGAAAAGAAAGGAACTCTGATACAATGGCAGAACTGATTCGCGTAGGTATCATCGGCTGCGGAGGAATTGCCAACGGCAAGCATATGCCCGCACTGAAAAAGGTCAAGGATTGCGAAATGGTCGCGTTCTGCGACATTATCCCGGAACGTGCCGAGGCGGCAGCCAAAAAATACGGCACCGCAGACGCAAAAGTCTATACCGATTATAAGGAGCTTCTGAAGGATCCCACCATCGCAGTGGTACATGTCTGCACTCCGAACCGTGCCCACAGCTTTATTACCGTGGACGCTCTGGAAGCAGGAAAGCATGTCATGTGTGAAAAGCCGATGGCAATCAACTCGGAGGAAGCCAAGAAAATGCTGGATGCCGCAAAGCGCACCGGAAAGAAGCTCACCATAGGCTATCAGTCCCGCTTCCGCGACGACTCCGTTTATATGAAACAGGAAGCAGAAGCAGGCACCTTCGGCGATATTTACTACGCCAAAGCGACCGCCCTCCGTCGGCGTGCGGTTCCGACCTGGGGCGTTTTCCTGAATGAGTATGAGCAGGGCGGCGGACCGCTGATCGACATCGGTACCCACGCACTGGATCTGACGCTCTGGATGATGAACAATTACAAGCCGAAATACTGCGTCGGCACCGCCTATCATAAGTTGAATCACGACACCGAGCAGGGGAATATGTGGGGCAACTGGGATCCCGCAAAGTTCACCGTAGAGGACTCCGCGTTCGGATTCATCGTCATGGAAAACGGCGCCACCATTGTTCTGGAATCCGCATGGGCGCTCAATACATTGGATACCAGAGAAGCCGTCACCTCCGTCTGCGGAACGCTTGCAGGCGCGGATATGATGGACGGACTCCGCATCAACGGCATCCGCAACAACCGGCAGTATGTTCTTAAGCCCAGCTTTGAGGCAGGCGGCGTTGCGTTCAACGAAGGATCGTCCGGAGAAAGTGCCTCGGAGCGCGAGGAGCGCCTCTGGATCGAAGCCGTCCGGAACGGCACCGACCCGATTACCCTTCCCGAACAGGCATATTGCGTCACCCGGATTCTGGAAGGAATTTACACCTCCGCAAAAACCGGAGACATTTACCGCTTCTGATTCCGCGGGATCAGACTTTTACTCCGCCCTCGGGGAGCAGTCCCCCGGGGCGGAACGAAAAGTGCAAAGCTTTGCATTCCTTTTTCCGGAAAAATCGTTTTTTTTCAAAAAAGGGCTTGACAAAACAATCGGAACATGGTATAATACCAGCGTTCCGTAAGCGAAAATGGTTTGCAAAGAACACTTTCGCTGGTGTGGCTCAATGGCAGAGCAGCTGATTTGTAATCAGCAGGTTGTTGGTTCGACTCCGATCACCAGCTCCAAT
>CAKSPO010000025.1 GCA_934481515.1 uncultured Eubacteriales bacterium | reverse complement strand
CGGCGGCGATGTATCCGCTGCAGTCTAAAATTCCGTTGATGCTGGAAACCCGCCCGGTTTTTCCGAGACCGGGAATATAAATGCTCCAGAGCAATGCGGAGACAAATCCGTTCATTATCAGTGCAGTCAGGAGAAGAACGACGGTTCCGATTCCCGCCGGAGCTATCAGCATTCCCGCAAAGCAAAGGAACGCAATCCCGTAGCAGATGCGCATCAGAAACCGGTCGCGACCTCCAAAAAGCCGGTATAGCGCAAAGGTACAGAACGGAACCAGCGCACGCACCAAAGAGATGCCCGAAAAAATCATGTTGGAGGTTTCCTCCCCGCAACGGAGGTATTCCGAAAGAAACGTGGGAATCCAGAAGGTAACGGAGGTTCCGGCAATTTCAACAAGACAGGCGATCAGAAGGTAGAAGCAGAATCCCGGCACGCGGAAAACACCGAGGATTGCTTCTTTCCCGCCGCCTTCCAGCGGAAGGAAAGAGATCTTCCCCTTCTTTTCCAGCGTCCGGATGGAGACAAAAGAAAAGAATGCCACAAAAACAGTGATGCCTCCGGTTACGACGAACGCCGCGTCCCAGTGGAAGAGCATGGAAATGATGCTGGCAATCAAGGGGCCTGCAAAGCCGGAAAACGAAAAGAAAAGGCAGATGATCCGGGAAATATCCGGTGTTGTATTTTCCGTAATCAGCTTCATCAAGGGTCCCCGTACCATGGAAAGCCCGTAGCCGATGATGAGAAAGCAGAAAATCTGAAACGGACGAAACGGAAGCAGCGGAAACAGAACGGAGGCAATCCCGGCAACACTCAATCCGGTCAGAACCATGAATGCGGCGCGGAAGCGGTCTCCGAGAATGCCGTTGAGCAGCTGCCCTGCCGCATAAGCGATCATATAGCATGTGGAGAGCAGCGCGATGTATTCTTTTCCATAGAGGGATTCCTTCAGCATAAACGGTGTCAGCACACTCAGAAGGTTCCGAAGAACATAATTTGATACATACGAGAAAACGGAAATTCCACCGACGAGAAAAGCTTTTTTGACAGAATCGTTTCGGTTCATGTTCAGACTCCCTTTGACGCTTGCCGAGAGCGGCTTTTTTCTTTCGCTTATTATAGCATACTCCCCGGCAAATGGAAAGTCTTTCTGAAAAGAAGCGGTTACGGAAAAGGAGAAAAAACTTTCATTTTTCTGCCGCTCCTTCGTTCTTTTTGAATGGAAATAAGCAAACACATTTTAACCGAATTTGCAGGATAAAAACAGCCGCACCCGAAAGTGCGGTGTAGTGTTACAATAGAGGTGAGAGCGACAGAAAGAGAGCCGAATCCGTAAAGAAAAATCCAAACATACCGGCAGGTATGACATGCCGGCTTCTCTCGGTGTGAAACGGAAAACATGACTCTTCCCTTCATGGAAAACTGCAAGCAGCCATTTCCGAATTTTCGGGAGCGGCTGCCTGACTGTTTTAGTGATTTTTTAAGAGACGGAGCGGCAAATCTGTTCCATTTGGCGGATGGTTTCCTGCGGATTCTTATCGGTACGGAACCAGACGGTACGATTTCCGGTATCATAAATGATCATAACAGCAACACCTTCCTCGCGGAGCTCCACCTGTAGGGTTGCAACCTCTCCGCGTCGGACAGGAGCTTCTGTCTGCAGATACAGAACGCCGTAATTCCTGCTTTCCGGTGTGCGGATTCTCTCCGCTTCCCTTTGGTCAAGTTCGGGAAAATCCACTTCCTCGGTGATATGCGGTGCAAAATCCCGGAGACATCGGATCAGCTCCCGGATGGCATCCCGGTCGGTGATGAGTTGGTCTTTTTCCTCACCATCCTGATTTGGAATGGTGAAAATTGCCCGGTGAATTTCCGTTGTTTCGTCGGAAACAACAGCACGCCATGTTTTTCCGACGATAAGGTTCTCTTCCGTCGCAAGAACCGGTTGGAAATGGAAACAGCTGCTGAAGGAAATCAGGACGGTCAGGCAGAACATCCCAGCAAGCGTTACAAAAAGAATTCTTTTTCCGGTAGGCATGAGAGTCTCCTTTCTTTAACTTTTTCGTTCAGCCCGAAAAATCGTTTCCGCTTCCATTACAAATTCAAAAAGATCGGTATCGGAACGGAAGTATACCCGTTCCGATCCGTTCTCAAAATACGCCGTAATGCAGACTATGGAAGGATAAAAAGCCATAGTGATGCCTTTTTCGTCGGAAACATACAGATGGATGCTTCCAAGATAAGAGGCATTTGCAAACAGGTTTTCGCGCTCGGACAGGCTCATAGCGTCATAATCGATTCGCTCGTTCAGATGCAATGCCACTGTGCGCAACAGCTCCTGCAGAGAGGAAACTGTTTTCGCCGTGTTCGCTGTATATTTATACGGAGAAGAAGCGGAGCTGAAAAAGACCTTTTGCGGTTGCGACGTAAGTATGGCGCGACAGTTCTCTCCGACATCCGGATCACGTTCAATCAGAGAACGAGGTTCGATGCGGACGCATCCGCTCAGAACATTCAGTCCGAGCAGAAAAAGAAGGCATAAGGATAAAAAACATAACTGCTTTTTTAATGTTTGCATCAGATTCTCCTTTCACAGAGTCGGAAGGTTGCGGAAGTCAGCGGGTGTGTCTCCGTTGATTTTCAGCAAAATCTATCAAGACCAAGATATCATATTTTTTAGAAAAAGTCAAGTTAATAACAAATTATTTACAATTCTGAAGGATTTTGGCTTCTTTGAAAGCAAAGTGGCTGAAAGGCTTTCTTCTTTATTTATTCTTGCTTCAGGTGATTTTCAATTTGGGACAGTGGCACCTTACTTTTTTGTGACAGAAAAGGAGAAAGCAGAAAAAGGTTGCAAAGATGCGGAAGATGTGATATAATAATACGGTCGTGCTCCTGTTTTGAACGGATTGCGGGGCATATGTGTATCGGCGGAAGCGCTGTTTGTGTCGGTTTCCCGGTATACGGACAGAAAACGCAAGTGAGGTATTTCATGATTACCATTTCCAATCTCAGCTTTCATTTTGGCGGTCAGCTTTTGTTCAAGGACGTCAATCTGAAATTCACCCCCGGCAATTGCTACGGAATCATCGGTGCAAACGGTGCCGGAAAATCCACCTTTCTGAAAATTCTCTGCGGTGAACTGGAGCCGTCCTCGGGGGAGGTCAGCATTCCGGATACCGTCCGGATGTCGGTACTCCGTCAGGATCACTTTGCCTTTGACGAATACACGGTTCTGGACACGGTGATGATGGGCAACCGCAAGCTCTACGACATCATGAAGGAAAAGGACGCAATCTACGAAAAAGAGGATTTCACAGAGGCGGACGGCTTGCGCGCATCGGAGCTGGAAAGTGAATTTGCCGAGATGAACGGCTGGGAGGCGGAATCCGAAATTTCAAAGCTGCTGCAAGGGCTGGGACTTCGGGAGGATCAGCTTTCCGATGTGATGTCTTCCCTGCGGGAAAGCGAAAAGGTCAAGGTGATGCTGGCGCAGGCATTGTTCGGAAATCCCGACATTATTATGCTGGACGAGCCGACCAACGGTCTTGACATTGATGCCATCCGCTGGCTGGAGGAGTTTCTTGCCGATTATTTCGGTACCGTTCTGGTGGTTTCCCACGACCGGCATTTTCTCAATGACGTTTGCACCAACATTGTGGATATTGATTACTCCGGTATCAAAATGTATGTCGGAAACTACGAATTCTGGTATGAGTCCAGTCAGCTGATTCAGCGGATGATGAAGCAGCAGAATAAGAAGGCGGAGGAAAAAATCAAGGAATTGCAGGCGTTTATCTCCCGCTTTTCCGCGAACAAGTCCAAGTCCAAGCAGGCGACCTCCCGACGGAAGCTCTTGGACAAGCTGACGGTGGAAGAACTTCCCGCTTCCAGCCGGCGCTACCCGTTCATCGGATTTGATATGGATCGGGTCGCCGGGAAGGACATTCTGTTTGTGAAAGATCTGACCAAAGAGGCAGACGGTGTTCCGCTCTTCAAAAATCTGACCTTCACCGTCGGCAAGGACGATAAAATAGCGCTTCTCGGAAACGAAACGGCGCTGACGATGCTCTTTCGGATACTGATGGAGGAGGCGGAGCCGGACAGCGGCAGCTTCAAATGGGGCGTCAGTATTACAAAATCCTATTTCCCGCACGACAATTCCGCCTATTTCAAGGACTGTGATCTTTCGATCATCGACTGGCTGGCGCAGTATTCCAAGGAGACGACGGAAACCTATCTGCGCGGATTCCTCGGACGGATGCTCTTTTCCAACGACAGCGTTTTCAAGCCGGTCAAGGTTCTTTCCGGCGGAGAGAAGGTACGCTGTATGTTTGCACGGATGATGCTGTTCGGTTCCAACTTCCTTCTTCTGGATCAGCCGACGGATCACTTGGATCTGGAATCCATCAGTGCGGTCAACAACGGTCTTTCTGCCTTCAAAGGCAACCTGATCTTTACCTCACACGATTATGAGCTGGTCAACACAGTAGCAAACCGGATCATTGAGATCCGTCCGGATGGCTCCGCACTGGATTATCAGGGAACATACGAAGATTTCCTTGCATGGAAAAAGGAAAAAGGGCTATGAAAAAGACGAATCCCGTTTTCAATCGAACTACCGATTGAAAACGGGATTCGTTATTTTGTTTCGGCGGAATCGCCCAGCATTGCAGCGAAAACCTCCATGGCGTGATTGATCGGGATCGCAAAGCTGATATGGTCATAACCGGTCAGACGGCTTGTGACAATTCCGATCACTTCCCCTTCCCGGTTGCAAAGCGGTCCGCCGGAGTTCCCTTTGTTGACGGTGGCATCGGTTTGCAGCATGGGAATTTCTTTGACAGACCCTTTCTCTCCTTCCACGGCGACCCTGCGGTTGACGGCGGAAATAATCCCTTTGGTTGTGGTCCACGGTGCATCCGTTCCGGCGGGATTGCCGATGACAACGGCAAGATCACCGACGCGCACAGCGGCAGAATCTCCGGTTTTTACAGCCGGGTAGCCGGTTCCGCGGATACGCAGAAGCGCAAGATCATCTGACGCGGATTGCGCGATAACCGATGCCTGCCGTTCTTCGCCGGAATACAGCGTGACAGTAATGTCGCTGTACCCCTTTATAACGTGTGCATTGGTTGCAATATAGCCGTCCTCCCGAAGGAAAAAGCCGGTTCCGTAGCTGCAGCCATCGCTGTTCTGCGCGTAAATGAGGACAACGGAGGGGTTCACTGCTTCGGATACGGCTCCTGCCACATTCTCTGCCGTTGCAGGCTGTGGTTGTATGCGTCCGGTCAGCGCAATGGCAATCGGCAGAAGAACACCGGAAAGGAGAAAAATTGCCAAAACCAAAAAGGCGGATGCAACTGCTCCGTGTTTTCTGCTGCGATTTGCAGGTCGGGCTTCCGAACTTTCCTCCGTGCTTTCCTGACAAGCCGTCTGTTCCGTCGAAACGGGTACCGGCGGGATCGCGGAATCTGCGTTGTTTTGTTTCTGTTCTTCTGTCATGGCGGATTCCTCCTCTGTCTTTGCGGAAAAGAGTGCAAGCCGCACGATCCGTTCTTTGCGGCGATCGTGCGGCTTTGTTTCATCAGTTCAGCAGTTCGAATTTGTATCCGACCCCCCAAACCGTTTTGAGTACCCATTTGTCCGAAACGCCCTCCAGCTTTTCACGAAGACGTTTGATGTGCACGTCCACCGTGCGGGAGTCGCCGAGATAATCAAATCCCCAAACTTTATCCAGAAGCTGGTCTCTGGTAAAGACGCGGTTATAATTGGAAGCAAGAAAATACAGCAATTGAAGCTCCTTCGGCGGGATATCCACCGATTCTCCGCGCAGCTTCAGTTCATATTTCTGATGACTGATCTCAATGTTATCGAATTTGATGACATCCTCATCGTCCTGATTGGCATGCGAACGACATCTGCGCAGAACCGCTTTGACTCTGGCGGAAAGCTCCTTGATATCAAAGGGCTTGACGACAAAATCATCTGCTCCCAGTTCCAACCCCAGCACCTTATCGAACACGTCGCTTTTGGCGCTGACCATAATGATCGGTTTGGAGGACATTTCCCGGATTTCACGGCAGACCTGCCAGCCGTCCTTCTTCGGCATCACGATATCGAGCAGTACCAGATCCGGCGAAAAAATCTTGAAATAGCTGAGTCCCTCTGTTCCGTCGGATGCAATCTTTACCTCGTATCCTTCGTTTTCAAAATAGACCTTGAGCATTTCGCCGATGCTTGCGTCATCGTCTATCACAAGAAGCTTTGTGTCTGTCATGGTTTTACCTCCTGAAGATCCGGTTTCCTGAATTCACATTGATTATATCGTTTCAATGCGGAAACTATGTGATGGAAATATGAATGTTTGATAAACAAAGCAAAAATCCGATATGACCGGAATGTTAGGCAAATATGTTCTGTCTGTTTCCGGATCGTGGCATTTTTAAAGTATACCGGACTTTTGAATTCACTTTCCGGAAATGAAAGAATTCAAAAAGCACGACGAAAAGCGGATGCCGGCAATTCTTTTTTGCGGAACCCATGCTTTTTCTCTGTGAAAATGGATTTTTGGTTGTTTCTGAAACAGTATAACATAAAATTGAACAGATTGCAAATGGTTTTGAAACATTTTTTTGATTTTTTATAGATTTTTTTGGAAAGACTTGCGAAATCGTAAAAAGTGAGGTATAATATACAGGTTATAAACAGTTGATCCCGATTATGTGAGAAAAAGCATCAGGAGATTTTTTATGAAACTTGGTATTGTAGGGCTTCCGAACGTCGGAAAAAGCACGTTGTTCAATGCGCTGACCAACGCCGGAGCCGAATCCGCTAACTATCCTTTTTGTACGATTGAACCGAATGTCGGCGTGGTCGCAGTGCCGGACAGCCGTCTGGATTACCTTGCGAACATTCACCATCCGAACAAATATACTCCTGCCGTGATCGAATTTGTGGACATTGCAGGTCTGGTGAAAGGGGCTTCCAAGGGCGAAGGACTCGGAAATCAGTTTCTTGCCAACATCCGAGAGGTGGACGCGATTCTGCATGTGATCCGTTGCTTCGAAGACGATAACATCATTCATGTGGACGGCAAGGTCAACCCGATGCGCGATCTCGAAACCATCAATCTGGAACTGATTTTTGCGGATATGGAGGTTCTGGAGCGGCGGATGGATCGCACACGGAAGGCGATGCGGGCGGACAAAAAGTTTGCTTCGGAACTTGCGGTCTTTGAAAAGCTGATGGCGGCGCTGGAAGCCGGAAAATGTGCCCGCACCGTGGCACTGACGGAGGATGAGGAAGCCTGCCTTTATGATACTCCCCTTCTGACCCGTAAGCCGGTGATCTATGTTGCCAATGTCAGTGAGGAATATGCCGCCGCAGAACCGGTCGGAAATGCGGCATATGATGCCCTGAAGGCATTTGCCGCAGAGGAGCATTCGGAGGTCATTCCGATCTGCTGTCAGATTGAGGCGGAGATTGCACAACTGGATCCGGAGGAAAAGGCAATGTTCCTGTCCGACCTCGGCATCAGGGAAAGCGGTCTGGACCGTTTGATCAAAGCAAGCTATTCCCTGCTCGGTCTGATCAGCTTTCTGACGGCAGGACCGGACGAATGCCGCGCATGGACCATCCGGCGCGGAACCAAGGCGCCGAAAGCCGCCGGAAAGATTCATTCCGATATTGAACGCGGGTTTATCCGTGCAGAGGTGGTTGCGTTTGATGACCTTGTGAAATACGGTTCGATGAACGCGGTCAAGGAAGCGGGCGCTTTGCGGAGCGAAGGAAAGGATTATGTCATGCAGGACGGCGACATTGTCTTTTTCCGGTTCAACGTCTGATTCCGGAACTGTTTTTTCAAAAGAACAAAACTGAAAGAAGCAGAGCCTCCTTTCCGGAAAGCGTTCCGGCGGCGGCTCTGCTTCTTTATTTCTGTTTCCTGCGCAGGAATGGTTATTTTGCGTCGTACCAGGAGTCTCCGGAATGGATATCAACGGTCATCGGGACAGTGAAATGCACGGCGTTTTCCATTTCCTCGCGGAGAATCCGCTCTGCCTCTGCGGCGCAGGAGCGGTGCGCTTCAATAAGCAATTCGTCGTGCACCTGCAGGATCAGCCGGGCATCAATTCCCTGCTTTTTCAGCCGACGGTGAACATGAATCATTGCCAGCTTGATGATGTCTGCGGCGCTTCCCTGAATGGGGCTGTTCATGGCAACGCGTTCCCCGAATTTTTTCAGGGTCTTATTGGTTCCGGCAAGCTCCGGAATATAGCGACGACGACCGAACAGGGTCGTAACATAGCCGTTCTCGTACGCTTCGCGGATGGTTTTTTGCAGGTATGCTTCAATACCCGGATACCCTGCGAGATACTGATCGATATATTCCTGTGCCTGCGTTCTCGAAACGCCGATGTCATCGGAGAGAGAAAACGCTCCGATGCCGTACAGGATGCCGAAATTGACCGCTTTTGCTTTCTTCCGCATTTCCGGAGTGACCGCCGCGACGGGAACGCCGAAAACGGTTGCCGCAGTGGCGGTGTGAATGTCGGCGCCGCTGAGAAATGCCCCGGTCAGATTCCGGTCACCGGAAATATTGGCGAGAACGCGCAGCTCAATCTGCGAGTAATCGGCATCAATGAGAACATAATCATGATTTTCCGGCAGAAAATAACGGCGGAACTCCCTGCCAAGCTCGGTACGGACGGGGATATTTTGCAGGTTCGGTTCGGTGGAGGAAAGACGTCCGGTGGCAGTCCCGGTCTGGCGGAAGGTAGTGTGCACCCGTCCGTTTTCGTCCGCAACCCGGAGCAGTCCGTCCGCGTAGGTGCTTTTCAGCTTGGTGACCTGCCGGTAATCCAGAATTTCCTCGATGATCGGATGATACGGGCGGAGCTTTTCCAGAATGTCGGCATTGGTGGAATATCCGGTCTTGGTTTTTTTTGCATGCGGAAGCTTCAGCTTTTCAAACAGCACGTCTCCCAGCTGCTTCGGCGAATTGATATTGAAGCGCTCTCCGGCATGGAAGAAAATCTGCTCCTCCAGTGCGCCCGCCACGGCGGAAAGCTGTTCCCCGTAGGCGGCGATTCCCTGCCGGTCGATCCGGAATCCGACGGTCTCCATATCCGCAAGTACACCGGCAAGCGGAATTTCCATGGTCAGAAGCAGCTCCTCCTGCCCGCTTTCCAGAAGTTTTTTCCGGATGAGCGGATAGAGGCGCGCAAGGTAAACGGCGTTTGGAATCCGTTCCTTCGGAAGTTCTCCGAGATAATCGGAAATGAGCGCGGAAAGTGCAAAGCCGGATTTATCGGACTGCACAAGATAGGCGCCCAGCATCAGATCATACAGAGAAAGTTTCCGCAGCGGTTCCGCTCCCGGAAGCTTGTAAATGGTTTTGCAATCGTAACAGATATACCGCGTGGAGAGCGGAAGCTTTTGAAGAAACTCCGGGACGGGGGTATCCGTTCGGAAAACGTCGGTTCCGTCCGCAAAAAGTACGCCCTGATCGTTCAGCTCAATGGCGACTGCGTCGGTTTTCCGGAGCCGATCCAATAGCTCCGGCTCGGAAAGCGTTTGGATGGGTGGTATTTCCTCCGTCTCTGCGGCGGCAGGTTCCCCGGAGACTGCTTCTTTAGCAGGTTCCGTCAGGGAAAAGCGCTTGAGAAATGCGGAAAATTCCAGATGCAGGAAAAGGCTCCGAAGCTCGTTTTTGCGGATACCGTCATTTTTCAGGTCTTCCAATGTGATTCCGAGCGGAACCGTTTGGCAGATGGCGGCAAGCGTTTTGGAAAGGTAGGCGCTCTTCTTCCCTTCCTCCAGCTTTTTGCGCACGGAGGGGGTGAGAGGGGCTGTCGGGAGCGCTTCGTAAACGCCGTCAAGATTTTTGTAATCGGCAATCAGACGGAGCGCTGTTTTTTCGCCGATGCCGGGAACGCCGGGAATGTTGTCGGACGAGTCTCCCATGAGCGCCTTGACATCGACAAAAGCGGAGGAAGGAACGCCGTATTTTTCAAAAAAGCGGGCTTCGTCCATGTCGACGGTTTCTGCGTTGGTGGCAAGCAGGACGTGCACGTGCTCCCCGATCAGCTGCAGCGCATCGCGGTCGCCGGTCAAAAGGTAAGCATCGCAGTCCTGCTCCCCGCACATGGCGGCAAGCGTTCCGAGAATGTCGTCCGCCTCATAGCTTTCTTTCTCCAGCACATGAAAGCCCATGGCGGAAAGCATCTCCTTGGCAACGGGAAGCTGCTTGCGGAGATCCTCCGGCATCGGCTTGCGACCGGCTTTGTATTCTGCATACATTTTGTGACGGAAGGTGGGCGCGTGAAGATCAAATGCGACGGCGCAGGCATCCGGTCGGAGCGCCTCAACCTGCCGCGCGATGATATTGACGGTGCCGAACAGTGCATTGGTCGGAAAACCGTCCTTGGTGCTCAGCGGTCGGACGCCGTAATATGCCCGGTTCAGAATACTGTTGCCGTCAACGGCGAGTAGTTTTTTTCTCATATCGGCTTCCTTTGCATCACTCACGAGAATTCCTATTTATCTTATCACAAACTTGCCCGGAAGTCAACGGCTTTTTTGTTTTGTCCCGGATAACGGGACGCGGATGCCGAGAGTTTACATTTTCTTCTTTGATTTTTTTGGGGAAGCGTGTTATACTTTTTATCGGAGTAACGGCAGAGTCATGCTCTGCTTTGCCGCGTTTTTTACGGAAAGGATGAACCATGAAAATGAAAAGGAAAAAGTACGGAGGTATTTCCCTCTTTTTGCGTTTGCTCTGTATTTCTCTTGCTCTTCTCCTGACCGGTTGCGCTACCATTCCGGGAAACGGCTCCGGCACGTCCGGCGGCACCGATCCGGAAAGCGGAAGCGATTCTGCGCCGGAAGAAACTACGCCCGACGAAACGGAATCCGAATCGGTTCCCGGCTCCGGGACCCCCGCTCCCGAGATTCCGGAGGTGCAGGTTTCTCTGGATCCGCTTGCCGTTCCGGTAAATTCCGCGCAGTTCAGCATGCCGTTTGCCATGCAGGCGTTGGCGCTTTGCTCCGGGCACACGGCAGAGCGTCAGACGGAGCTGTTGACCTCTGCCGGCTTTACGGTCCTGCTTCAGAAGAATTATGACAAGGAAGCAGCCGATCCCTCCCATACCTCCGCCTATACCGTTGCAAAGCGCACGGTTTCTGTTGGCGGCATTTCCCGCACGCTCCTGTTGGTTGCGATTCGCGGAACGTCGGCGGGAGAATGGTATTCCAACTTCGATTTTGCACCGTCCCACAGCAACGATGCGGCATTCGCGGAAAATTTCCTGTTGGCGGCGGAAGACATCCTTCCCTCTGTCCGTACCCTCGCGGATACCGAAGAGAACCCGCTCCTTCTGATTTGCGGACACAGCCGCGGCGGTGCATGCGCCAATCTGCTCGGAATGCTTCTGAACGCGGTTTACGGCACGGAACGTGTTTACACGTATACGTTCGCAACGCCTGCGACAGTTCGCACCGATAACGTCGGAACGGACTGCAAAAATATTTTCAATGTCATCAACCCCTCCGATCTTGTAATCCATGTTCCGCTTTCCGCGTGGGGATACCACAGACTCGGAACGGATATTCTGCTTCCTGCGGATGCAGAGACGGCGGCGCATACGGAGAAAGTGGTGCACACACTGTCCGGAATCGCACCGACCGTTTCGCAGTATTATGAGGAACGGCATTCGCTGACCTCTCCCGGACTTTCCGAATATGGACTTACGACGTTTGAGGTAATGCTTACCCTGGTACGCTCCATGCTGTCCGGTTCGGAAGGAACGGACAGCTCCGATGCCTCCTCTGCTCCGGCTTCCGGCGGGCTTGACCTTTCCGCTGTTCCGGAGAACAGTGACTTCGGTCCGCTTGTCGTTCTGCTGAAAAACGCTTCGGCGGACGGTGGCGCCGCAGCGACAAAGGTGCTCTCTCAGCATCTTCCGGCGCTGTACCTTTATCTGATGTCCGAAACTCTGCAGAAATAAAAAGGAGCTGTTTCATGGCATATATCGAGTTTGAAAACGTCAGTAAAATTTATAAAAACGGTGAGCAGGACATTTATGCGCTGGATCACATGAGCTTTTCGGTGGAAAAAGGAGAGCTTTGCGTGATCGTTGGTCCCAGCGGTGCCGGAAAAACCACGCTTCTGAATATTCTGGGCGGTATGGACTCTGCAAGCGAGGGAATCATCCGCCTTGCGGGACGTGAAATCAATGCCCTGAACGACCGTCAATTGACCGACTACCGGCGGACGGATGTCGGATTTGTATTCCAGTTTTATAATCTGGTACAGAATCTGACCGCGAAGGAAAACGTGGAGCTTGCCGCGGAAATTTGTCCGGACAGTCTGGATGCCGAAACGGTGCTTCGTCAGGTGGGACTGGAGAACCGGATGCAGAACTTTCCCGCTCAGCTCTCCGGAGGGGAGCAACAGCGGGTTTCCATTGCGCGCGCTCTGGCGAAAAATCCGAAAATCATTCTTTGCGACGAGCCGACCGGCGCATTGGATTACAACACCGGAAAGGCAGTGCTCAAACTTTTGCAGGACACCTGCCGTTCCACCGGAAAAACGGTAATTATCATTACGCACAACAGCGCCCTGACGCAGATTGCCGACCGCGTGATCCGCGTGAAAAACGGTCAGGCGATCTCGGAAGAGGTCAACCGGGAGCCGGTTCCCGTGGAAAGGATCGAATGGTGAGATGAAGCGAACGAGACGAAAGCACTTCTGGCGGGACCTGCGCGGAAGTCTGAACCGGTTTCTTTCCATTCTGTTCATCGTGGCGCTCGGCTCCGGATTCATGGCGGGTCTTGCCGCAACCTCGCCGGATATGTATGATACCGCAGACCGCTATATGGATGACAGTGCCTATTATGATCTTCTTCTGAAGTCTCCGCTCGGATTTACCGAGGAAGATGTCGCCGCCGTGGCAAAATCGGACTTGGCGGAGACGTTCTATGCCGCACGGGTAAAGGATGCGGAGCTGTGGGATACCCATGGAGAAGCTTACACCGCAAGAATTTACGCCACCCTCCGGGAGGACGGGTCGGCGGCGATGAACCGCCCGGTTCTCGTGGATGGCAGACTTCCGCAGTCACCGGACGAGTGTCTGATTCAGGCAACCTCCGGACGGTATTTTACGGGAAATATCGGAATCGGGGATACGCTCCGACTGTCGGACGCGGATGCGGAAGGTACGCTTTCCGCCACCTCCCGCACGCTGACGGTGGTCGGCTTTGCACAAAGTCCGATGTGCATCAGCGTCACGGCGGAAGCAAGCACGGTCGGCTCCGGGAAGGTGGTTCTGCACGTTTACACGCAGGAGGCGTTCTTTTCTTCTGACATTTACACCGATCTGTATCTGACCGTAAAAAACGCCGCAGCGTCGGATTGCTTCTCGGAGGAGTACTTTGCTTTGATAGAGGATGCAAAAAAGACCCTGGAGCCGATTGCGAAGGAGCGGGCGGCGGCACGTCTGTCGGAGCTGTGCGCAAAAGCGGATGACGCGGCGGATCGGCTGCGTGAGATGATCGTGACAGCGACGTTCCTCAAAGAATTGCAGAGCGGACTCTCACAAAGCACTGCGGCACTGCTGCCGCAGAATGCCTTTGCTGCCGGTGTGACAGCAGGCACCGCTCCGGCACTTTCTTCCCTTTTACAGCAAACACAAAAATCCATTGCCGATACGCTGACAGCCTCCGCCGGTACCGGCGACACGGTTCTCGGACGGCTGGAAAACGCTTTGGTACAAGCCGAAGAAACCGCAAATACCCTGCACGACAGTTCACCGGATTGGATTTTCCGTACCCGCGAAGATTCGGTCGGCTATTCCTCCTACAAGAACAATGTGGGCAAGGTTGCCGCGCTTTCCAAGGTATTTCCCGTGTTCTTCTTCCTTGTCGCGCTCCTGGTGGCTCTGACCACGATGACGCGCCTGGTCGCGGAAAACCGCGGACAGATTGGGACACTGAAGGCGTTGGGCTTTTCCAACGGTCAGATTCTTTCCGAATATCTGATTTACAGTCTTTCCGCGTCGGTGCTGGGCTGTGCGCTCGGGTTTGCGGTCGGGTTCCGGCTCTTTCCGAAGGCGATCAGCTCCGCTTACGGGATGATGTTCACGGTTCCGGCAACGCTGACGCCGTTCCGTCCGGAGATTGCGCTCTGGGTAGCCCCCATTACGGTGGGAAGCATCCTGATGGCAACGCTCATTGCCTGCTGGGGTGAGTTTCGCGCCTGCCCTGCGGTTCTGCTCCGTCCGGAGGCGCCTGCCGCAGGAAAACGGATTCTTCTGGAGCGGATTCCGTTCCTTTGGAAGCGACTTCCGTTCTCCGCAAAGGTGACCTGCCGGAATCTTTTCCGCTACAAAAAACGCTTTTTCATGACAGTAATCGGCGTTGCAGGCTGCAGCGCCCTCTTGCTGACCGGATTCGGACTGCGTGATTCCATCAACGATATTGTGGATTTGCAGTTCGGCGAAATTTACAAATACGATATGAGTCTGATCCTGACGGATCCGGATGCATGGCGTGACAATCGCTCTACGCTGACGGAAAAACTGGAGGACCGGACAAAAACGGAAGCATGGATGGCAGTTTCCGACGCGACCGGTCGGGCATCTGCAAACGGCAAAAACGAGTCCGTGGCACTTTTTGTGCCGGAAAATGCCGGAAAAACAGAACAGTTTCTGACACTCCGGGAGCGAAAGTCCGGAAAATCCGTTTCCTTCCCGGCTTCCGGCGTGGTGCTGACGGAAAAGCTTGCGGAAACGCTGGGCGTTGCGGTGGGAGACACGGTAACGCTGGAAAACGGAGAAGGGCTACGGCGGGAGCTTTCGGTGACGGGAATCACAGAAAACTATTTTTTCTCCTATGCCTATCTTTCTGCCGATACCTATTCTGTTGCTTTCGGTGCGGAACCAGCCTATCGGACGGTGTTTTACCGGGCGGCGGCAGGTTCGGACAAGGAAGCATTGATTGCAGAACTGATGGCGGATGATGCTGTCCTGTATGTCAACTCCTCCGACGCGCTCCGGGAAAGCTTTGCGGACTCCATCAAAAGCATTGACGGGGTGATTCTGGTTCTGATTCTTGCCGCAGGACTTCTGTGCATGGTGGTGCTTTACAATCTGACCAACGTCAACATCTGTGAGCGCCGCCGGGAGCTGGCGACCATCCGGGTACTCGGATTCCACCGGCGTGAAGTGGAGCAGTATATCTTCCGGGAAACCAATCTGCTCAGTCTGATCGGTGCTCTGACCGGTCTTGTGGTCGGAATCTTCCTGCACACCTTTGTCGTGCGGACAGTGGAAATCGACATGGTGATGTTCGGAAGAACCATTTATCCGCCGAGCTACCTGTTTGCTCTGCTGATCTCCGTTCTCTTTACCCTGCTGGTCAATCAGATGATGCGCCGGCAGATCCGAAAGATCGACATGGTGGAAGCGATGAAAGCAAATGAATAATCCGAAGAGGCAGATCGTTTCCGGTCTGCCTCTATTTTGCTTTTCATTTTTTCTTTTTCACTTCTTCGGTCATTTTCCGCAACAGGGAAAGCGCCCGATCAAGCCCTCCAACCTCGTCGATGATACCGTATTCCACGGCTTCCTTTCCTTCAATGATGGAACCGCAATCCGTGGCAAGCTGATCCGGACGCATCATCAGTTCGGTAATCTTCTCCGGCGTAGCACGAGAATGGGAACAGATGAAGTCCACGATCCGCTTCTGCATCTCGCTCATATACCGGAAGGACTGCGGAACGCCGACAACCATACCGCTGATGCGTACCGGATGAATGGTCATGGTGGCGCTGGAGACAATCAGGGATCTTTTTGCCGCAGTGGCAAGCGGTACCCCGATGGAATGCCCTCCGCCAAGCACCAGGGAAACGGTCGGCTTTGTCATGGAGGCAATCATCTCCGCCAATGCCATTCCTGCCTCCACATCCCCTCCCATGGTATTGAGAATGATCAGAAGACCGTCTACATCCTCGCTCTCTTCCACAGAAACAAGCAAAGGAATGATCTGCTCATATTTGGTCGCCTTCTGCCCGTCCGGCAGCAGATAGTGCCCTTCGATCTGTCCGATGACGGAAATGCACTGAAAGCGTTCTTTTTCGTTCTCCGCGACCGTTCCTCCGCCTTCCCGGATATTTTCAAGCTGTATTTTTCTTGCTTCTTCCGCTTCTTTCTTTGCGTTTTCCGGATTCTGTTCTTCCTCTTTTTTCACGTTTTCGCCCCTTTCCGTTCCTTTTCGATTATTTATTCTGCCCAAAATTTGATCGGATATGTATGCGGAATTATCGAAAAACAGACTTTACAAACCCGGAATCTTATGTTATAATAAGCAAGAATGGAGTAGTGTGTGTTGTGGCAGGACATGCCTGCTCCGACCCCAAGTTCCCGTCAGATTCACAATGAAATTTATAAAAAAGGAAGGGTTTCTGAATATCTATGGAAAACAAGGTTCTGGTTGAAACATCTGCGCGCCACATCCATCTGACTGCGGAAGCAGTAGAGACGCTCTATGGCAAGGGTGCTGTTCTGACAAAAAAGAAGGATCTGAGCCAGCCCGGTCAGTTTGCCGCTGACAATGCAAAAATTACGCTGGTTGGTCCCAAGGGTACGCTGACTGTCAGTGTGCTCGGTCCCGTCCGTTCCGCCAATCAGGTGGAGCTTTCCTTCACGGATGCACGTGCGCTCGGTCTGAAGGACGTCCCGGTTCGGGAGAGCGGCGATCTTGCAGGAACCCCCGGACTGAAGCTGGTCGGTCCTGCCGGTGAAATTGAAATTGCCGAAGGCGTGATCATTGCCAAGCGGCACATTCACTTCAATCCTGCAGAGGCAGAAGCGTTCGGTGTGAAGGATAAACAGATTGTCAAGGTCAGAATCAACGGTGCCCGCTCCCTGATCTTTGATGAAGTGGTCTGCCGGGTCAATCCGAACTATGCTCTGGCGATGCACATCGACACCGATGAGTGCAATGCCGCCGGTGCGTTCGGCACCGTATACGGTGAAGTAATCCTCTGATTTCTTCTTTCGGTTGCCGGGCATTCACTGCCCGGCTGACGCAGTTGTTTTCCCTCGCAAAAAATCCGTTGAACCGATTTTTCACTGAAGGAGCAATAATAAGTATTTAACTATGAAAATTTTATTTCAGGGCGACAGTATCACGGATGCAGGGCGGGATCGGAATGACCCGCACGACCTCGGAAACGGGTACCCGAAATACGCCGCCGCCATGATTGCGGATGCGTTCCCGAATATGGATTTTGAATTTCTGAATCTCGGCATCAGCGGCAACCGGACCGAGAATCTGCTTGACCGGATGCAGGAGGATCTGATTGACGTACAGCCGGATTTGGTTTCGGTTTTGCTCGGCATCAATGATGTCTGGCACCGGCACAGTCACGGAATTGAAACCACCGACCGTCAGTTTGAAGAGAACTACCGTAAAATTCTTCAAAGAATCCGGGAAGAAACCAACGCAAAAATTGTTCTGATTCTGCCGTTTCTCCTTCCTTCTCCGGACGGAAAGGAGCAATGGTCGGAAGAGGTTCAGCGTGTGACCGCCATTGTCCGGCGGCTTGCGTCGGAATATGCCGATGTGACGCTGCCTCTTTGTGAATGCTTTGCAAAAGCACTCCCCGACGCGCCGGACCCGTTCTTCTATTCGAAGGACGGCGTTCATCCGAACGCGGAGGGAGCCTGCTTCATCGGCGAGCAGTATTTTACCGCGGTGACTCCCCTTCTGGAGTCCATGGCGGATGCCTCAAACAGTTATCAAAAATAAAGGAGATACAAACAATGAGCAACGTAAGTGAATGTCCTTACGCGATGAGTGCAGAAGTTCAGCACCAGTGCAAGGTCACCAAAGGTTGTGATCACGGTCCTGCTCCCCTTCCCGAAGAGGGCAAGTGGATTCAGGCAAAACAGATTACCGATATTTCCGGCTACACGCACGGAATCGGTTGGTGCGCACCGCAGCAGGGTGCCTGCAAGCTTTCCCTGAACATCAAGAACGGTGTCATTGAGGAAGCACTGGTGGAAACCGTCGGCTGCTCCGGTATGACCCACTCCGCTGCAATGGCAGCAGAAATTCTGCCCGGCAAGACCATTCTGGAAGCACTCAACACCGACCTCGTTTGCGACGCCATCAACACCGCTATGAGAGAGCTTTTCCTCCAGATTGTTTACGGCCGCAGCCAGTCCGCTTTCTCGGAGGGCGGTCTTGTGATCGGTGCCGGCATGGAGGATCTCGGCAAGGGTGCACGCAGCATGGTCGGAACCATGTACGGAACCCGTGAAAAGGGAGTACGTTATCTGGAGATGACCGAGGGCTACTGCACACGGATGGCTCTGGATGCAAACAATGAGGTCATCGGCTACGAGTTCGTTTCTCTCGGCAAGATGACCGACTTCATCAAAAAAGGCATGGAGCCGAACGAAGCTTACCAGAAGTCGATGGGTCATTACGGCAGATTCAACCCCGAAGACGGTGCCGTGAAGTACATCGATCCCCGGAAAGACTAAGGAGGTACATACAAATGGCACAGTTTGAAGGTTATGAAAGACGCGAGGCGAAGATCCTCGGCGTTCTGAAGCAGTACGGTATCTCCTCGATTGACGAATGCAAGGATATCTGCTCCAAGATGGGCATCGACCCCTATACCATTGTTCAGGAAACACAGCCGATCTGCTTTGAAAATGCAAAGTGGGCTTACACGGTCGGCGCCGCAATCGCCATCAAAGAGGCAGAGCGCACCGGTGACAAGAGTGCCGCAACCGCTGCCGCCAATATCGGTATCGGTCTGCAGAGCTTCTGCATTCCCGGTTCCGTTGCCGAAAACCGCAAGGTCGGTCTCGGTCACGGCAACCTCGGCAAAATGCTTCTCTCCGAGGAGACGGAGTGCTTCTGCTTCCTCGCCGGTCACGAATCCTTTGCCGCAGCAGAAGGCGCAATCAAGATCGCACTGAATGCAAACAAGGTGCGCAAAAAGCCCCTGCGCGTCATTCTGAACGGTCTTGGCAAGGATGCCGCTTATATCATTTCCCGGATCAACGGCTTTACCTACTGCCGTACCGAGTTTGATCCCTACTCCGAAACCGTAAAGGTGACGGAAACCAAGGCATTCTCTTCCGGTCCCCGTGCCGATGTCAAGTGCTACGGCGCAGACAACGTTCCGGAAGGCGTTGCCATCATGAAGCTGGAAAACGTCGGCGTTTCCATTACCGGTAACTCCACCAACCCCACCCGGTTCCAGCATCCCGTTGCAGGCACCTACAAAAAGTGGTGCGTTGAGAACGGTGTGAAATACTTCTCGGTGGCTTCCGGCGGAGGCACGGGTCGTACCCTCCATCCCGACAACATGGCGGCAGGTCCTTCCTCTTACGGTATGACGGACACCATGGGTCGGATGCACTCCGATGCACAGTTTGCAGGCTCCTCCTCCGTGCCCGCGCATGTAGAGATGATGGGTCTGATCGGTGCCGGCAACAACCCGATGGTCGGTATGACCGTTGCGGTTGCGGTTGCCGTGGAAGAAGCTTACAAGAAGGCTTAAGTCAGAAAAACGAATCGGAGCCGTGCTCTTTGGCGGCTCCGGTTCGTTTTTCAATATGGTGGGGAGCGCTCCTGCACGGAAGGCTCTGACAACTTCGGAAAGAAAAGACGAGCCTGACCGGCGCGCGGGGGAATCCGGATCGGTAAAAAGCCAGCCGATTGCGGAAGATTCTCAACTTTCCCTTGCATTTTTCCGGTGACTGTGCTACAATAAGGGGTGAAATGATTTCTGCTTTGAAATTCGGCCTTGCGCCAAGGAGGCGTAAAAATGAAATCAAACGTTTATTTTACCAAAGAAATTACGCCGGATGCAGTCATCCGGATGTACCGTGCGCTTGGAATCACTCTTCCGGGGCGCGTTGCCGTCAAGGTTCATTCCGGAGAAAAAGGAAACCGGAATTATCTGCACCCGGAATTTCTCTCTCCCATGATCAAGACGGTTGACGGAACGGTAGTGGAATGCAACACTGCCTACGACGGCGCGAGAAATACGACGGAAAAGCATAAAAAGCTGTTGACGGAGCACGGTTGGACAAGGTATTTTCCGGTGGATCTTCTGGACGCGGAAGGACCGGATCTTTGCCTTCCAATCCCGAACGGAAAGGTTCTCCGGGAAAATTATGTCGGCAAAAACATCCGGAACTATGATTCCATGCTTGTGCTCTCCCACTTCAAGGGGCATCCGATGGGCGGTTTTGGGGGCGCTTTGAAGCAGCTTTCCATCGGCTGTGCTTCCACAAAGGGAAAATGCCTGATCCATTCCGGCGGACAGGTGGATTCGCAGGATGTGATTTGGCAGCACGTGGCAGAGCAGGATACGTTCTGTGAGGCGATGGCGGATGCTGCGGAGAGCGTCGCCACGCTGTTCAAAGACCGGATTGCGTTTGTCAACATGGTCTGCAATCTTTCGGTGGACTGCGATTGCTGTGTCGTTGCGGAAGACCCGTGTATGAAGGACATCGGTATTCTCTCCTCTCTGGATCCGGTGGCACTGGATCAGGCCTCTCTGGATCTGGTCTATGCTGCCGACGATCCGGGTCGGGATCACTTTGTGGAGCGTGTTGAAAGCCGGCACGGCAGACACACGGTGGAAGCTGCGGCTTCCCTTGGCTTTGGCAGTCGGGAGTATGAGCTGATTCTGCTCTGACAGCGTTGCACTGCCTGATTTTTACGATTTTCGGAGGTGTTTTTCTTGTTACCGAACGCTCTTTTTCTCAATGTTCATATGTACGGCATTATGGTTGCCGTCGGAATTCTTTGCTGTTTTCTGGTGCTCTACCTGTATGCAAAAAAACTCTCGATTGAAGAAAAGCTGACCGATTTTGTCTTTTACAACGGGGTGGCTTCCATTCTGGTCGGATTCGGCTGTGCCGCGCTGTTTCAGGCGCTCTATAACTATCTGGAACATCCGGAGCGCGGATTCCGTCTTGGCGGCGGAATCACCTTCATCGGAGGACTTCTCGGCGGTGCCGGATTCTTCCTGATCATTTATTTTCTCCTGCGCAAGCGGCTCTCGCTTCACCTGTTCCGGATCCTTCCGGTGATTCCCTGCATGATCACCGTCGGACACGCCTTCGGTCGGGTCGGCTGTTTCTTCGCCGGTTGTTGCTACGGAAAAGTAAGCGACTGCATTTTTGCCGTCCGGTTTCCCGGAATGACCGAAAAAGTGCATCCGACACAACTTTATGAAGCGGTATTCCTGTTTGTTCTGTTCGCGGTGCTTTCCTGGTTGCTTCTGCGGAAAAAATTCCGGTATACGATGAGCATTTATCTGATCTCCTACGGCGTATTCCGCTTCCTTCTGGAATTTTTGCGCGGAGATGACCGCGGAAAATGGCTGGGAGTTCTCTCTCCGTCCCAATTCTGGTCGGTTGTCATGGTAATCATCGGAATTGTGTGGTTCTTTGCGGAGCGGAAGCTGACCGCGCACGCGGATGCGGCAACGGCTCCGGAGCATCGGGAGGTCACGACAGATGAAAGCACCAGCCGGTAAGGGTCGGACGCTTCTGTCCCTTTTTCTGGTCATGCTGAAAATCGGGCTGTTCACTTTCGGCGGCGGATATGCCATGATCGCCCTGCTGGAGGACGAACTGATTTCCCGCCGGCAATGGATCCGGCGTGAGGAATTTACCGATATGGTCGCAATTTCCGAATCGACACCGGGTCCCATCGCCATCAACAGTGCCACCTACATCGGATTTCGGATCGGCGGAGTCGCCGGCGCCGCTCTTGCGACGCTCGGCGTTTGTATTCCCTCTTTTGTGATTATTTTTCTGATTTCCCTGTTCTTCGACGCATTTCTGTCTTTGAAAATCGTCGGGTACGCGTTCCGCGGCGTGCAGGTCGGAGTCATCTATCTGATTTTTTCAGCCGGGCTTCGCATGTGGAAAGCATCCGGGAAGAATCCGGTTTCGCTCCTGCTGTTCTCGGCGGTTTTCCTCTGTATGATCGTTTTTTCGCTTCTTTCCGTCACGTTTTCGTCGGTCTTTTACATTCTGATTGCCGGTACGGTGACGGTGATGATCTATCTCCTGACAAGGCTGTGCCATAAGGAGGACGGAAAATGATTTATTGGAAACTTTTTTTCACCTTTCTTGAAATCGGTGCCGTTTCCTTCGGAGGCGGTTACGGAATGATTGCCGTGATCCGGGAAGCGGTTCTTTCCAACGGTTGGCTTTCGGAGGAGGAATTTCTGAGTCTGGTTGCCGTTTCGGAATCCACACCGGGTCCTCTGGCAGTCAACATGGCAACCTTTGTCGGTTCCTCTCAGGCTGGCTTTTTCGGAGCACTTACGGCAACGGTAGGAGTAATCCTTCCCGCGTTTTTGATCATTTTGCTGATTGCCTCTCTGATGAAAAATCTGCTCCGGTTTCGCGCGGTTGAGGCGTTTCTTTCCGGCGTTCGTCCCGCAGTCAACGGAATGATCCTTGCCACTGCCGTGACGATGGGACTGGGGGTTCTGTTCTCCTTCCGGAGCACGTCGGACTCATTTTCCCCGGATGTACGCGGACTTGTCATTTTGGGGATTCTCGTGGCGGTTCATGCTCTCTGTTCCCGCATCCGGAAGCGGAGCCCGTCTCCGATTCTGATGCTTTTGCTTTCGGCGGGGTGCGGAATTCTCTTCTGGCATTGATTATTTTTCGATCGGTACACCATACTATTGAACAAACATCTGAAAAGGATACGGAATTTATATGAAAAACGGTTTTGTAAAGGTTGCCTGTGTAACTCCGAAAATCCGGGTGGCGGATCCCGATTACAACGCGGCGGAGCTGATCCGACTTTGCAAAGACGCCGCACATCGCGGAGCGATGATCGCGGTTTTCCCGGAGCTGTGCCTTACGGGATATACCTGCTCTGATCTTTTTTATTCCGAAGCGTTGCTGGAAGGCGCGCTTTCCGCCCTGCGGGAATACCGGAGACAGACGGCAGACATCCGGATGCTGAGTGTCATCGGGCTCCCGATTTGCTATCGGAACAAGCTTTACAACTGCGCGGCGGTATGCTTTGCGGGGGAACTTCTCGGTGTGGTTCCGAAGAGCTATATTCCCTGCTACGGCGAGTTTTACGAAACGCGCCAGTTTGCCTCCGCGGACATTTTGCCGGAGGATGCGGTTCTTCAGCTGGACGGAACCGAGGTTCCGTTCGGCACAAAAATTCTGTTCTCCTGCCGTGAAATGCCCTCTTTGCGGATGGCGGTGGAAATTTGCGAGGACATCTGGGCGGCACTTCCCCCGTCCACCGGTCATACTGCGGCAGGCGCTACGGTCATCTGCAACCTTTCCGCATCCAATGAGACCATCGGAAAGGACAGCTACCGGTTACAATTGGTGCAGTCCCAGTCGGCAAGAACCGCGTCTGCGTACCTTTACACCTCCTGCGGCGAGGGAGAATCCACGACGGATGTGGTTTTCGGCGGTCACGAAATCATCTGCGAAAACGGCACGGTGCTTGCAGAGCGCAAACCGTTTGAAGCCGGAACGGAGATGATCCTTTCCGAGGTGGATGTGGATCGTCTGCTTTCGGAACGGCGGCACAGAAACACCTGCCTGCCGCAGATTCCCGCAGGATACCGCGAGGTTTTCTTCTCGCTTCCGCTCAAAGAGGTAACACTGACCCGCTTCGTTGACCCGCATCCGTTTGTTCCGGCAGACGCGGACGAGCGTTCCAGACGATGTGAAATGATTCTTTCCATTCAGGCACAGGGACTTAGGCAACGGGTGGAACGTGCATTTGCGAAAAAACTGGTGGTCGGGATTTCCGGCGGTCTGGATTCCACGCTGGCTTTGCTGGTGATGGTGCGGGCAATGGATTCCCTGCACCGCCCGCGGACAGACATTGTTGCGGTGACGATGCCCTGCTTCGGAACCACACAACGCACAAAAAACAATGCAACGGTGCTTTGTGAGGAACTGGGAGTAGACTTCCGCTGTGTGGATATTTTCGATGCAGTCAATGTGCATTTCCGTGACATCGGGCACGATCCGGAAAACCGGAACGTTGCCTACGAAAACTGTCAGGCGCGGGAACGGACGCAGGTACTGATGGACATTGCGAACGACTGCGGCGGAATGGTGGTCGGTACCGGGGATCTCTCAGAGCTGGCACTCGGATGGGCAACTTACAATGGAGATCATATGTCGATGTACGGCGTGAATGCCTCGGTTCCGAAAACGTTGGTACGGCATATTGTTGCTTATTATGCCGATGCAGAGGAATCCGGAGGAAATACCAGAATTGCCGCGGCGCTCCGGGACGTTCTGAATACGCCGGTCTCTCCGGAGCTTCTTCCTGCGGACGGAAACGGCGAAATTGCGCAAAAAACCGAGGATCTGGTAGGTCCTTACGAGCTTCATGATTTTTATCTGTATTATCTTCTGCGGTTCTGCTTCTCTCCGGCAAAGCTGTATCGTCTGGCGCAATACGCTTTAGGGAAAGCTTATAACGATGAGACTCTCCGCAAATGGCTCAAGGTTTTCCTGCGGCGCTTCTTCGCTCAGCAGTTCAAGCGTTCCTGCCTGCCGGACGGTCCGAAGGTCGGCTCCGTTGCCCTTTCTCCCCGCGGCGACTGGCGGATGCCTTCCGATGCTTCCGCTGCCCTGTGGCTTCGGGAAGCGGAAGAACTGTGAAAATACAGTCACTTCGGTCCTGTATGACCCTGCCCGATGTAACCCAAAAGGAAAAGCGCTCACCGAAAGATGAGCACTTTTCCTTTTTTTGGGGGTTAATACTGATACTTCTTCTGCTTGGCAATCAGGAAAGTCAGCGAAATGAGGAACGCACAGATTTCCGCAACGACAATCGCGTACCAGATTCCGTCCACATCAAACATCAGCGGCAAAACCAGAACGGAGGTCAGCTGAAAGACCAGTGTCCGCAAAAAAGAAATCGTGGCGGAAACGGCTCCGTTGTTCAGTGCCGTAAAGAAAGAAGACGAGAAAATATTGAAGCCGGCAAACAGGAAGGCAACGGAAAAAATCCGAAAGGCGTGCACGGTCAGATCACACAGCCCCTGGTCATATCCGACAAACAGCTTTGCCAACGGCGTGGAAAGCGCAACGGCAAGCGTGGCAAGAATCGCACCGCCAATGCCCATCAGAATGGTGCTTTTGATACGCATGTTTTTCAGTTCCGCATGGTTTTGCGCCCCGTAGTGGTAGCCGATAACAGGCGCGGTCCCGATGGAATAGCCAATGAAAATGGCAACGAAAATAAACTGAACGTACATCAGGACACCGTAAGCGGAAACGCCGTCCTCACCGATATAACGCATGAGTTGAAAATTATACAGCATACTGACAATGGAAGAGGAAATATTGTTCATCAGCTCGGAGGAGCCGTTGGCGCAAGCCGCAAGAATCGGTCGCAGCTCCAGCCGGGCAAAGGAAAGGTGCAAAACGCTTTCCTTGGAAAACACGAAATACAGAAGCGGCAGAACTCCTCCGACGCACTGGCTGATTCCCGTCGCAATAGCCGCTCCGGCAACGCCCCAGTGGAATCCCGCGATGAACAGCGCGTCCAGTGCCATGTTGGTAACGCCAGCGGCAACGGTAACGGCAAGTCCCAGTTTTGGCTTTTCCGCCGCGATCAGAAAGCTTTGGAACAGGTTTTGCAGCATGAAGGAAAAGGTGAATCCGATGACGATACGACCGTAAAGAACACAGTCATCAATCATGGCATCGGTTGCTCCGAGAAAATAGGAAACGGGACGCATGAAAACGATGCCGACAACCGACAAAACGGCAGACATGAGGAGCACCAGCCACACCATCATGGAAAAATAGCGGTTGGCAAGCTTTTTGTCCCCCATTCCGAGTACCTTGGAAACCAGCGCGGTGCCGCCGGTTCCCACCATAAATCCCATTCCTCCGATGACCATAATAAACGGCATAACGAGGTTGATCGCCGCGAACGGGGTCTTTCCGACGAAATTGGAGACGAACAGACCGTCAACCACGCCGTAAATAGAGGTAAACACCATCATGATGATGGAGGGCAAGGTAAATCGGAACAGCTTGGAATACGTAAAATGATCGGACAATTGGATCTGCATACAGAAAACTCCTTGAAATGAAAAAAACAGGGACGCATTTTGCGTCCGGCAAAAAGAAAAAGTCTCTTTTTTCCGGAATGACCGTTGACCGGAAATACAAAACTGTTTTTTATTGTATCACAAGACCTTTCGCTTTTCAAGCTTTTTCTTGCAAAGTTCACTTTTCAGACATAAAAGCAGATGATCAACGGGCTTTTGCCTGCAAGTTCCGGTTCGGATGTAACTTTTTTTCGAAATCTTTTTAAAAAGCCTTTTCAGAAAAGAAAAAATATGCTATGCTGAATACCAGAACGCCTTGGACGGAGTGAACTCTGATGAAGATTCTGATTGCTTATACCTCAAAAAACGGAACGACTGCGGAATGTGTGCGCCGTCTTTCCGGCTTTTTGCGCGGGACAGATACAACGGTTGCCGATCTGCGTAAGGCTTCCCCCGATCCATCGGCATATGATTTGATTCTTGTCGGCGGTTCGGTGCGGTTCGGAAAGCTTTCCAAAGAGCTGAAGCGATTTCTCACGGAAAAGCGCGCGGTTCTTTTACAAAAGCGACTCGGATTGTTCCTCTGCTGCGGATTGGCGCATGAGCAGGAATACTATATGGAAAAGCTTTTTCCGAAGGATTTGCGCGACGCGGCATTTTCGATGATGTACTTCGGGGGATCTCTTCGCTGTCCGTCCGCTTCGCTTTTTGACCGGGCTCTGCTTCATTCCATGCGGTCAAACCTTTTGGAGAGCGAAATTGAAGACGGAGAATATACGCCTTCCCTCCCCGGAATTCTTCCGGAAAACATCGAACGGATGGCTTCTTTTGCACGCCGTGAATTTTCCTCCGGAAAAACCGCAGAATAGGCATTTTCCCTCTTTTGATGCTTTTCGTCAAAAGCAATCAAAATACAAACGCTTTTTTGGTAAATATTCCGGTCATATTTTTTCAAATTGGGGTTTACAAACCGGCAAAAATATGTTATACTTTCTTCAGCAAAAAAACACGAACGGCAGATGCGTTGGTGCAAGAATTGAATACCCGGTTTGATACCACCATACATCTGTCCACTGTCAGAAGCTTTGATCCTCGCTCCATGCGAATGTGTCTTCTTTCTGTCGGTGGTATTTTTTTGCGGAAAATTATTTTTGGTCTTAACGGTGCAGACTGACCGTTCTGATAAATAAAACATCGGGAGGAATTCATCAAAATGAAATTAACCTACCAAGTCAACGAACGCCCGCCATTCGGCAAAAACCTCGTCTATGCGTTTCAGCAGCTGCTTGCGATTATGGCAGCAACGGTGCTGGTTCCGATTCTGTCGGACGCTTCCGGTGTCTATCTGAATCAGGCTGCCGCACTGATCGGCGCCGGCGTCGGTACGCTGGTCTACCTCGCATTTACCCGCTTCCGCAG
Source organism: uncultured Eubacteriales bacterium (assembly GCA_934481515.1). Taxonomy (GTDB): domain Bacteria; phylum Bacillota; class Clostridia; order Oscillospirales; family CAG-272; genus UMGS1865. Next base: position 1,307 of record CAKSPO010000025.1, on the reverse strand, counting down.
TCCTGTTTTCCTTGGTTCCTCCTTCGCCTTCATTACTCCTCTTGCTACCAGCGTCGCATACGGCTACTGCGGCATTATCCTCGGTTCCGTCTTTGCGGGCTTGGTCTATGTGGTCATTGCTCTGATCATTAAGTTTATCGGTGCCGGATGGATCAACCGTCTGATGCCTCCGGTCATCATCGGTCCGACGGTTGCCCTGATCGGTCTGAGCCTTTCCGGTTCTGCCATCAAAAACGTCATGAACACGGCAAGCGATGCCGCCAATTACAATCTGCTCTGCATCGCGATCGGCATCTTCACCTTCCTTGTAACGGTGGTAGCCTCCGTCAAGGGAACGAAGGGAATGCGGTTGATTCCCTTTGTCATCGGTGTTCTGTCCGGCTATGTTGTAGCCTCCCTCTTCACCATCTTCGGCTATGAGATCGGCGGAAATGAGTATTTCCATCTGGTCAATTTTGAGACCTTCAAGAGCGTTGCGGATTTCAGCAACTGGATTCCCAACATCACCTTCATCGGCGCAATCAAAGAGATTGCAAACGGCTCCACCAAGCTGGACGGCGCCGCGGTTGCATCCCTCTTCGTTGCCTTCGCTCCGGTTGCACTGGTCATCTTTGCAGAGCACGTTGCCGACCACAAGAACATTTCCTCGATCATTGAGAAGGATCTTCTGAAGGATCCCGGACTTGACAAGACGCTCCTTGGCGACGGTGTCGGATCCATGGCAGGTGCATTCTTCGGCGGATGCCCCAACACGACATACGGAGAGTCGATCGGTTGTGTTGCCATCACCGGAAATGCCTCCGTCTGGACAATCTTCGCAACTGCCCTGATGTGCATCGTGCTTGCCTTCTTCTACCCCTTCATCTGCTTCATTCAGTCGATTCCCTCCTGCATCGTAGGCGGTATTTCGATTGCTCTGTACGGCTTCATTGCAGTCTCCGGTCTGCGGATGTTCAAGAATGTGGACCTGGACGATTCCAAGAATCTGTTTGTGGTCTCTGCGATTCTGGTAACCGGTATCGGCGGCATCACGCTGAACTTCGGTAAGATTTCGGTCTCCAGCATTGCCTGCGCGCTGATTCTCGGCATCATTGTCAACCTCCTTCTGAAGCCCACCCCCGCCAAAGTCACGAAGGAAGTGGAAGTGGATTCCAAGATGGAAGAGACGAACAATATGTTCGGTACCAACTACGAAGAAAAAGACAAAAGCAACAAATAAAATAAATACAAAAAGTGCCGGCGAAGAGTTTCCTCTACGCCGGCACTTTTTGTATAAAAGAAGGCTTCTCTCTTACACGGAAAGAATG
>CAKSPO010000024.1 GCA_934481515.1 uncultured Eubacteriales bacterium | reverse complement strand
CAGAGTGGAAAGTTATCGTTTTGCAAAACAGCAAAAATTCCGCGATACAGTTCACACCTCATCCGTCAGCCTTCGGCAGACACCTTCTCCCACTGGAGAAGGCTTTTGGGTAAATCCCCCTTGGATAAAAATCTATGCTGATTGCCGCAGGCATGTTTGGCTTTCATTCCTTTTCCGAAAAAAATGTCAACACGAAACGAAAAATGCCGGGATAAAAAACAATTTTTCCGGCGTTGCACAAGCGTTCCGGTTCCCCCCTCTGCCGGTAGGAAGCAGGCAAAGCCTGCGCAGGGTCTACCCGCCCGTTCGTGCGGATTTTGCGGCATATCGGACACAGGCACCAAGAATCACAACCGATTGTTTGATTCATCGTTCCGCATTACAAAAAAGATAAAAACCGTTGCTTACAGCAAAAGGGCGCAGGGGAAAATCCCCCGCACCCTCGGTTTTGACGAAAAACTCAGTTTTTCCAGTTCCTGATGGCGGTCCACTCGGCGCCTTCAAAAATCTTTTTCAGCATTCCCGCGTCCTCAGAATCATTGTTGAGGAACAGCGGAACCTGTGCGATATTTGCATTGACCGTCACGGTCTTTCCTCCTGCGGAAACCTTGATGGTCTCTCCGGTCAGAAGGTTGGTCCAGTTGCCCTCGGGCAGATAGACATTACGGAGCGTCTTGCCGTCCTCCAGAATCGGTGCCACCAGAAGTCCGTCGCCCAGCATAAATTCATCCTTCAGGTCATACACAAAGCCGTCATCCTGATAGTTCAGCACCGGATGCCGTGCCGCCGGAACGCCGGTCTTGCACGCGATCCGATTCAGCTTGTTGAAGTAGTCCGTCAGCTGATCGTGAATGGCAAGATAGTTCTTGTAAATCTGTTGCGCATAATCCTCCAGCTCATAAGCGCTGCGTACGGTTCCATGGGTCTGAATGCAGGTGGTAAATGCCGTAAATTCGACGGCACGGGAGAAGATCCTGGACTCATACGCAAGACTTTCTGTGTTCTTATACGGCATCACACTTCCGTTATAGCGATATCCCGCCATATCATAAGTCATGAACGGAACACCGGAAAGTCCGGAGTTGATGGTCGCCATCAGCTGATCGTCCAACTTATCGAACTGACGCGCCTGGTCGCCTGCCCACAGGAAGGGATTGCGCTGTGAACCGATTCCGCCGCCGCGGCTCAGAACCATGAATCCGTCACTGTTACCGCCGTATTTTGCGTCCATCAGTTCATTCATTCTCTTGTAAAACGCGGAGATGAAGAAAGTCGGGTATGCGTGATGCTCGGTGCCACGCTCGATTCTGGAAGAATCATACCAGTCGTATTCTATCACGGTTCCCTTATAATCATATCCTGCATCCGGCATGGTCTCACAGAAGTCGATCTTGACCCCGTCAAAGCCCATGTCGATCAGTTCGCCCCAAATGGTGTCCACATACCACTTCATCGCGGCAGGATTGGTAATGTCAATATATCTGTGCGTTCTGGATCCCTTGGCATCCGGGTTGACTCCGTCGCCGCCGATGTCGGGGATGTTGACCGTCGATTCCGTCACGCCATCCTTGGTGATTCTGGCGTGCAGGAGATACTTTTCGGTATATCCGCTTCCTACGCCGGTCGGAATCGTACTTGCCACACGGGTATACAGCATGACCTTGATTCCCTTTGCGTGGAGCCAGTCAACCGCCTCCTGCCATTTTGCCTTTTCCTGCTGGTTTCCGGCAATTCTGCCGTAGCCCCACCCCTCGGTAATCACTGCTTTGATCGGCATTCCGGCGTTGAGGAAGCCCTCTACGATGGTCTGGAAGCCGCGCCCGCCGGGAGCGCCGTCCTTGTTGGTCTGCCCTTTTCTGTCGTCTTTGGTATACAGGTGGTTGAAGTCCGGTCCGTAGCGGCAGATAACCGCGCCGTAGTTCCATTCATCGGGCATTTCCGCATTTCCGGTCAGCTCAGTGTAACCGGTCAGCGCGTCCTTCATGTCGCCGCTCGCGTAAATGTAGCAGTCCATCAGGTCATGCTTCAGTGCCACGGTCCATTTATCCGAAGAGCGTTGCAGACCAAAGCTTGCAGTCATGCTTTCGTAGCGGTTGATGTAAAGTCCGGCACCGCGGGTCATCAGGAAGAGCGGAATCGCCATATAGGTTCCCGCGGAGTTGTTCCACATATCGGAGGTGTAAAGCGTCATAGTCGTGCCGCGTTTGTTAACCGTGTCAAACCGCTCGCCGCCGCCGTAAATGCCCTCGTCTCTTTCCAGCGAACCCGTCAGGGTCACGTTTCCGGTCTTCGGATCCGCGCTCACGCCCGTAATTCCGGAGACCATCTTACCTGCAGGGCTGTAGAAACGGATGCCGAATGCCTTTCCGATGGCAAGCTCCGCACGGGTTCCGTCTGCGCTTGTCACGGTCAGCGTATCCGCCTTTGCGGTCTCCGAAATGCTTACCGCTTCCGGAGTGATCTGGTAGTGCTCGTTCATATAGGCGGCAAGTGCCTGCGCCGCGCCCGACACGGTAAAGGAATCAAAGTCGGCTGCCTGTGCCTGAAGTCTCCAGCCATAGGAGCCTGCATAGGTCAGACGGCAGTACATTCCGGTGGAAGCCACCTTGAAATAAAGTGCATTGTTGGTGTAGCAGACATCCGACACGCCGGAAGTTGAAGGAACTTCCATCTTCTTGACCTGATAGCTGCGGATGGCAGTCAGCTGCTCCTCCGTGTAGTTCGCATCCGGATCCTTTTCAGCATCCGCAACCAGCTCCGAAGCTTTGGCAGACTGCTTTCCTTCCTCATAAGCGGCATAGGTAATCAGCGAGGTTCCGCCTGCGGACTTGACCTCTACAAAGCCGATTCCGGCAAATGCCATATCAAAATGTCCGAGCTGAAGCCCGACGAGAGAACCGCTGAAGGTGATGTCCTTTTCTCCTGTGGCAATCTTCGCATCCAGCCGATCCAGCTCATAGGAAACTTCCATATAATTGGTCTTGTGGTTCAGCTTACTCAGCGCTTCTTTGGTAAAGGCACCCGCCTCCCGGATGTAAGACACCGGAGCAATCAGCGTACCGATCCGGACGCTTCTTGCGGTTCCGTCCTCCAGCATTTTCAGAATTGCCTGATATTTTGCAACATCCACCTTGGTGTTGAAGCGGATTCCGAACGGCTCATTCGTCCGCAGTTCGACCGCCGTGTCCGCAGGAGAAACCACGCCATCATACTCATCCAGAGAGAAGAAATGAGGAGTAATCTTAATTCCGCGGGTGTTCAGAACCTGAGTTCCCATAATGCGTCCCAGATATTTTCCGTTCAGGGCAAGATCGGCGTACAAAAGAACATTTCCGTTTTTGTCCTGCTCCGGCAGAGTATAGATCGGCGTGCTTCCGACCGTATAAATGCAAACATCGTCCACCGCAAAATAACCGCTCATCACATCTGCGGCAATCTCGGAGGTATTGTTCGTTCTCGGAATCTTGGCAACAATCAGAGAATCCGCCGTCAGCGTCAGATTCTGCTTTCCGAGAGAACCGCCCTGTGCGGACAGGCAATGGTTCAGGTACGTGTCAAAGATTCCGCTTTCCATATCAATGTCCAGCGTCACCGTATTCCACGCGCCTTTGTTGAGGGTCACCAGCTCCGTGCGGGTTCCGGAAACCTCCAGCATTCCGGCTTCTGCATTGACCCGGAACAAGTGCAGGAAGCTTCCTGTGCTTCCGTTGCTTCCATAACGCCAGAATTGGCTCTGAATAAAGCCCTTGGCATCCTCGGAAAGGTAATAGCTGACCTCAATCATCAGTCTCTTCTGATTCTGATAGGAAATCTCCGGGTTCTTCACCACGATGTTCCGGTCGCAGTTGGGGTCATCTCCGCTGGTCAGACCATAGGAAGCCTTATCCGTATAGATTGCCCCCTCGGTACCGGCAGAAACCAGCTTATAAAAACCGTTTTCTCTGACATAATAGACCATTTCCTTGGAGGTGTACCCGGACGCGAAGTCAACGGTCATATACGTATTATCGCCGTCTTTTTTGACCGTCGCGGTCGAAGGCATCGTCGCTGCAAATCCGTCCTCCTCCGTCAGCTTCTGCCCGTTCTTGGAAGCGAATTTTTCAAAATCATCACTGAAGAGCACCTTCTCTGTTTCCGTCGCAAACACCGACAACCCAAACAACGGGATCACGGTCAGAATTGCGAGAAGCAACGAAAGCGCCGAGCGCCATTTTTTGAAATTCATTTTCAATCTCCTTTTTCCTCTGTTTTCCCGGCATCCGTTTGGCACCGGGGAAGCGGTTGCTTTATTATATCATATTACAAACTGTTTGAAAATACAAAATAGCACCAAATTTCAGTTGTAATATTTGACGTTTCAGACAAAAGAAGAATGCACTGTTCCTCCTCCCTCTGTGAACGTTTCTTTTCCGGGGGCGGCTTGCGGAATACTACCTAATTATACATCCGCTCTGTGCTCCGGTTCCTTTTGCGGCATGCTTCGCACGCAAAAAGCAGAACTCCTTGCCGCGCTTTCTGCGCATTTGAGTTCTGCTCTTTGTGTCTCCAGTCAAATCCGTATTTGATTCAGTCGCGCTCTGCGCGCTGCGGGAGGTCGGAAAGTCCGAGAATGTAGTCCACGCTCACGCCGTACAGCTGCGACAGCCGGATCAAAACATCCGACGGAATATCCCGCAAGCCGCGCTCGTAATGGCTGTATGCCTGCTGTGAGCATTGCAGTCGTTTTGCAACGTCTGCCTGCGTCATGTCGCGATCCTCACGCAAATCCCTGATTCTCCGGTATCGCATCCGTGCCTCTCTCCTCTCTCCGTTTTTTCGCTCTGATTTTATTATTTTAACATTATCAAAAAAATGCCTTGACAAATACAACAAATTGTTGTATACTGCTGTTAAGACATTTCCAAAGGAGAAAAATCATGGGAGAAAACAGACCGGTCGGCTTTTGCGACGTATGCAAAAAGCCATTGTATGAAAAAGACAATTACCGGATTGAATACCGGACTGCAGATTTTACGGAACATCCTGCTGTAACGGGTCTGCCATACCCGGTCTGCGACGCGTGTGCCAGAGCGCGCGAGGAAAAGCGGCATCGCTCCGAGCAGAAGGAGCGAAAAAAGCAGACCGTGCTCCGCCTTTGGATCGGCGGACTTCTGTCTGCCGCAGCTTTGATCGTCGGTGCAGTGCTTGCCTTCCGGGAACCGCTTCGCACCTCGCCCGGTACTGCTCTGACGCTTGTATTCACCGTTCTTGCGGGGTACCTGATATTTGCTTTCGCCTTTCAGATTTTCAATGACGATATTGAATTTCTGTCCGATTTTTTTGATATCGGGTTCAAAAGCTTCCGCATGCCCGGTGTCATTTTCTCACTCGATCCGGAAGGAATTTTCCGTCTGATCGCCGTAAAGCTTTTTCTGGCTTTTCTCAGCGCCGCACTGTCGGTGCTCTGGTTTCTGCTGTTCTTTTCCCTGACCGTTCTGCTTTGCGGAATCACCTTCCCGTTCTTTCTGCCGAAAGCCCTTTCCGCATACCGCTCCGCCCGCAAATCCGCCCATCATTCATAAGGAGAATATTATGAAAAAACATTGGAAAACGCTGATTTCCTGCATTTTGAGTCTGCTCTTTGTCACCTCCTGTGCAGGAGAAACGCCGGGCGAAACCTCCGGCGGCGGAAACAGTCCGACGGAAGCCTCGGAAGAGCCGACCACACCCGGTTCACAGGATTTTGCAACCGATCCTTCCGCCGGCTCTGTAACAGAGGCTCCTGCGACGAACCCCTCCGCGGGGGAAGAAACCGGCGGGAATACGGGAGAAAAGCCGACCGCGGAACAGCTGAAGGAGTTTGCCGGAAAAGTCATCGCCGCGTTCGGAAGCGCCCCGGACCCTTGGAGCTTTTTGCCGGAAGGAATGCAGCCGGAGGCGCACACACTCAGCGGAAACGCACCGGATTACAGCACTGCAACAGCGGTCGCAAGCCTTCCGAAAAACGCCATCGGAAAGCAGATGCACGCGGTACACGGTACGCTGAACCGGGCGGAAGCCGCCTTCGGATATGTCAATCAGCTCTACGGCGGCATGAGTGCGATTGCGACGATTTATCAAAGCTACATCAATAAAAACCCGGAACAGTACGCTGCATTTGAAGGGGTCTGGAATGCGTTCGCGTTCCGCATCACCGTGTCGGACAACGAATACCTCCTGCTTGCCAAGGCAAGCGGCGTCTGTGTGGAACTGCGTCACAGCATCTCCGAAAAAATAACCACGGGAAGAATTGACTGCGGCGACACGCTGACGGTAAAATATCAGGCAGGTGAAACCGGGCTTTCCTTTGCCGTCAATGCCGGAGGCATTTATGTTTCCAGTCTGGAATTTCTGCGCACGGAGAGTGGGATCACCGGATACATCTATGAAACCGTTGGCAGCGGCTCTGCCAGAGTTTCCTCCTCTGCCATTGTGACCGTCACGAAGAAGTATGTGATTGCCGTCGGCAACAAAGGAGATTTTGCGGCTCCCGGTATGGGGGTGAACGTGGAGGTATACAACAGCCAAACAGGTATCCTTCTTGGTACTGAGGTGTACGAAACCGTCAAGCTGACGGATTACGACACGTTGTGGTACCGCCTGTGCGACATCACCGGCATTGAAACCGTCTCCGCGGTTTTCGGTACCGACATCAACACTGCCGGAAAAAATCCGGATTCGGTCTATATCAACGGCTCCGAAACCGTTTTTGCTGTCGTGTACAATTCCGTGCTCGGCATCAAGACCTCCCGGCAGTTTGACATTGAATTCAAGACCATGTATGTCTATCGCTATAACGAAGAAAAACAGAGCTATGAGGAGCAGGAAATCAAGGTACCGATGCTCTTTGTTCAGCGGAATGCACTTGATTCCTACCTCTCCGACATCAAAAAGGAGAACCGCCTTCCCACAACTCCGAAAAACCTGACGACCGACGCGGACAACGCCGTCATCGCAAAAGCGTACCTGCTTTACAAGGACGCTTACCTGACGATGAAAGACGCCCTGACACCGGAAGCGATTCTCGCTTCTCTCGAAGAGAAAAATGCGTGGTTCGCTTCCGTCACTCCGCCCGCCGGCGGTGTGGAAAAAGAACAGTAAGGGAATACCGCGCAATTCCGATGGTGCGAATTGCAATTGAAAGAGTCAGATTTTTGTGAAGGATGACGGGAAAGATGCAAGCGAGTGCATCATTCGCGAATGGTGTGGTATTCCATTAAAAAGAAGGCTGTCCGGTCGCATTTTGCGCGACCGGACAGCCTTCTTTCTGCCCTTCTACTTGATCTCCTGCTCCAGTTCCCTGAAAATGTCGTCGTCGAAAAATTCCGTGATTGTCATGTCCAGACCGTCGCACAGCTTTTTCAGGGTAATTACCGACAAATCCCTGCGAACCGGATCCATCAGGCTGTATACCGTGGACGGCGTCACGCCGGATCGTGTTGCCAGCTCATTGTAGCGAATTTCCCGATCCCGGCACAACAAATCCAGTCTTTTTACAATCGCATCCTTGATCAGCATTTTCATCACCTCTTCAAGATTGTATAAAAACTTTCGCATCCGCGTATACGCACTTGCGTAAATAAAAATAATTTGCTATAATAATGACGGTATATAGTATGCACGGATCCGCGCCTGAGCGCGCATTATAAAATGAGGTGAACTATGAAGCTGGCTATCATCGGATCAAGGAAACTACAGGTGGAAAATATAGAGCGCTATCTGCCGGAAGGGGTTACGGAAATCGTTTCCGGCGGCGCCACGGGCGTAGATCGCTGTGCCCGCCGGTACGCAACAGAACACGGGATTCTTCTGACGGAGTTTCTGCCGGATTATCCGCATTACGGACGGTCGGCACCGCTTTTGCGTGACATCCGGATCGTGGATTATGCAGATGAGATTCTGGCATTCTGGGACGGCATCTCCCGCGGGACCGCCTTTACCATCCGGCAGGCACAAAACAGGCATAAAAAGGTGCATCTGTTCCTTTCGAATCCCCCACACTGATTCCGGTGTTCACGCCCTTCCGGCTTCCGCCGGGGCAGAGGTCTGACGGAAGTCCTGTTGGTGTCGTTTGTAGGATCGGCATTGTGCCACCCCCTTTGCCTGTTGTCCTGCCCTCCGGTGTGCAGAAACGGGGAACATCCCCGCTACTCCTATAACCTTATAAAAAGCAGCTACGCTGTGGCAAAGCGGAATATTCCTGACGGAAAAATGTTTTCGGAAAAAGTAAAAAAGCTCTGCGGGAACGACGAAAAAACGTCGTTCCCGCAGAGCTTACTTTTATTTTATTGATCTTGATCCGGAAGCCCCGGCAGGAAATCAGCCCTTCAGAGCTGCCTGAGCGGCAGCAAGACGGGCAATCGGAACACGGTAAGGCGAGCAGGACACATAGTCCAGTCCGATCTTGTGGCAGAACTCAACAGAGGACGGGTCGCCGCCGTGCTCACCGCAGATACCGCAGGAGAGATCTTTGCGGGTGGAGCGTCCCAGCTCAACTGCCATCTTCATCAGCTTGCCGACGCCGATCTGATCCAGCTTTGCGAACGGATCATTCTCATAGATCTTCTGATCGTAGTACGCGCCGAGGAACTTGCCGGCATCGTCACGGGAGAATCCGAAGGTCATCTGGGTCAGGTCGTTGGTACCGAAGCAGAAGAACTCTGCCTCCTTTGCAATCTCGTCCGCGGTCAGTGCGGCGCGCGGAATCTCGATCATGGTACCTACTTCATACTTCAGGTCGCTCTTGGCGGCGGCGATTTCCTCATCCGCAACCTTCACAACCGTATTCTTTACAAACTTCAGCTCCTTGACGTCTCCCACCAGCGGAATCATGATTTCCGGAACGACGTTCCAGTCAGGATGATTCTTCTTGGTGTTGATGGCGGCACGGATGACCGCTCTGGTCTGCATTGCTGCAATCTCCGGATAGGTGACGGCAAGACGGCATCCGCGGTGACCCATCATCGGGTTGAACTCGTGCAGAGAAGCAATGATGTTCTTAATCTGCTCCACGGTCTTGCCCTGCGTTGCAGCCAGCATCTGAATCTCTTCCTCGGTCGTGGGAACGAACTCATGAAGCGGGGGATCCAGGAACCGGATGACAACCGGGTAGCCTTCCAGCGCCTCGTACAGCTTCTCGAAGTCACTCTGCTGCATGGGCAGAATCTTTGCCAGAGCCGTTTCTCTCTCCTCCACGGTATCGGAGCAGATCATTTCACGGAATGCTGCGATACGGTCTGCCTCAAAGAACATATGCTCGGTACGGCACAGACCGATTCCCTCAGCGCCCAGCTCGCGAGCCTTCTTTGCGTCGCGGGGGGTGTCGGCGTTGGTGCGGACCTTCAGCTTGCGGTACTTGTCCGCCCACTGCATGATTCTGCCGAAGTAGCCGCTGATGGTAGCGTCCACGGTCGGAATGGCTTCGCCGTAAATGTTGCCGGTGGAGCCGTCGATGGAGATGACATCGCCCTCGTGGAAGGTTCTGCCTGCCAGCGTAAACTTCTTGTTTTCCTCATCCATGGCAATGTCGCCGCATCCGGATACACAGCAGGTACCCATACCGCGTGCAACCACGGCTGCGTGAGAGGTCATACCGCCGCGAACGGTCAGAATGCCCTGAGCAGCCTTCATACCGGTAATATCCTCCGGAGAGGTTTCCAGACGAACCAGAACGACCTTCTTGCCGGCTGCCTTCCATGCCTCTGCGTCCTCCGCAGAGAATACAACCTGTCCGCAGGCGGCTCCGGGAGACGCGCCGAGACCTCTGCCCAGCGGCTTTGCCGCCTTGAGCGCCTTTGCGTCGAACTGCGGGTGCAGAAGCGTGTCAAGGTTGCGGGGGTCAATCATCAGAACAGCCTTCTTCTCGTCGATCATGCCCTCGTCCACGAGGTCACATGCGATCTTGAGCGCCGCCTGCGCGGTTCTCTTCCCGTTCCGGGTCTGGAGCATATAGAGCTTGCCGTGCTCAACGGTGAACTCCATATCCTGCATATCTCTGTAGTGATCCTCCAGCGTCTTGCACACCTGCTGGAACTGTGCGAACGCTTCGGGGAACAGCTCTGCCATTTTGTCGATCTTCAGAGGCGTACGGACACCTGCAACCACGTCCTCACCCTGTGCATTGGGAAGGAACTCGCCCATCAGCTTCTTTTCGCCGGTTGCGGGATCACGGGTGAAGGCAACACCGGTGCCGCAGTCGTCACCCATGTTACCGAATGCCATCATCTGCACGTTGACTGCGGTACCCCAGGAATACGGAATATCGTTGTCGCGTCTGTAAACGTTTGCGCGGGGGTTGTCCCAGGAGCGGAACACCGCCTTGATTGCGCCGAGGAGCTGCTCTTTCGGATCGCTCGGGAAATCGGCGCCGATCTTGGATTTGTACTCTGCCTTGAACTGATTTGCCAGAACCTTCAGGTCGTCCGCATTCAGCTCGACATCGAAGTGAACGCCCTTCTCCGCCTTCATCTTATCAATCAGCTGCTCGAAATATTTCTTTCCGACCTCCATGACGACATCGGAATACATCTGAATAAATCTTCTGTAGCAGTCCCATGCCCAGCGGGGATTGTTGGACTTCTTTGCAATGACCTCAACCACTTCTTCATTCAGACCCAGATTCAGGATGGTATCCATCATACCGGGCATGGAAGCACGCGCACCGGAGCGGACGGAAACCAGCAGAGGATTCTCCTTGTCACCGAACTTCTTGCCGGTGATGTTCTCCATCTTCTCGATATACTCCATGATCTCTGCCATGATGCCGTCATTGATCTGTCTGCCGTCCTCGTAGTACTGGGTGCACGCCTCCGTGGAAATCGTGAAGCCCTGCGGAACAGGAAGACCGATGTTGGTCATCTCCGCCAGGTTTGCACCCTTGCCTCCGAGCAGTTCACGCATATTTGCGTTTCCCTCGGTAAACAGATAGCAATACTTCTTTGCCATTTGGGTAATCCTCCGTATTTTTTAAATTGATTGCCGGAAGAGAGACGCGAAAAAAGATCGTGCCGCAGCTCCGGCTTGCACAATACGCTTTATTATACCATATTTTCCGCCATATTTCCATAGGTGGTATTCGTGAAATCTTCGCTATAATGTAAACATTTCGTGAACAACTCAAAAAATAACCAAAACCGGTTTGACAGCACCGGAAAGGTATTGTATAATATAGTAGTTATGGATGTGCGGCGGATCCGGATGCGGATCGGGCGCCTTTTGTGTTGAAACGAACGGGAGAAAGGCATGAGCTATACAGACAAAAACGCAGAGGTTGTTGACCGCTGGGTTGCCGGCGGCTGGGAATGGGGCAAGCCGATCTCCCACGCATCTTATGTGGCGGCACTGCGGGGAGAATGGAACGTTTTCCTGACGCCGACCAAGCCGGTTCCGCACGAATGGTTCGGTTCCCTTCGCGAGAAGAAGGTACTGGGGCTTGCCTCCGGCGGCGGACAGCAGATTCCGGTTTTTTCCGCGCTGGGCGCCGACTGCACGGTATTGGATTATTCCGGAGCGCAGTGCGAAAGCGAGCGGATGGTTGCCGAACGGGAAGGCTATTCCGTAAAAATTCTGCGTGCCGACATGACCCAGCCGCTCCCCTTTGCAGACAATTCCTTTGATCTGATTTTCCATCCGGTCTCCAACTGCTACGTCAGAGAGGTCGAGCCGATCTTCCGGGAGTGTTTTCGCGTGCTCCGGAGCGGCGGAATCCTTCTGTGCGGTCTGGACAACGGGATCAACTATATCGTGGACAACAGCGAGGAGCGCATTGTCAATTCGCTCCCCTTTGATCCGCTGAAAAACCCGGAGCAGAGGAAGCAGCTGGAGGAGGACGACAGCGGCATCCAGTTTTCGCACACCGCTGAAGAGCAGCTGGGCGGACAGCTTCGTGCCGGATTCCGGCTGACCGATCTGTACGAGGATTTCAACGGCTCCGGGCGGCTGGATGCCCTCCGCATTCCCTCGTTCTTTGCCACCCGCGCAGTCAAACCGTAAATGATATTCCCCCTGCCGCCAGCCCACGTCGGCATTCACAGAAAAACCAAGGAGCTTTCATGGCAAACATTTTTGATCTCTTCAAGCAGATTTCCGCAAAGGAAACCGCCGCTCCCGCCCCCATCACAGCGCTTGTCGTGGGGCTTGGAAATCCCGGCGACCGTTATTTTCACACCCGCCACAACGCAGGTTTTCTGACCATGGATTATCTGTCACAGAAGTGCGGTGTCAAAGTGGATCGGCTCCGCTTCCACGCCCTGTGCGGCGAGGCGACCATCGGCTCCGTCCGGGTGCTTCTGATGAAGCCGCAAACACTGATGAACAATTCCGGCATCGCTGTGGCGGAAGCGGCATCCTTTTATAAAATCGCTCCGGAGCACATTCTCGTCATCTCCGACGACATCAATCTTCCGGTCGGCAGAATGCGTCTGCGTATGAACGGAAGTGCCGGCGGGCAGAAGGGGCTGAAAAGCATCATCGCCCACCTCGGCAGTGAGGAATTTCCCCGTCTGCGCATGGGGGTGGGTGAAAAGCCGCATCCCGATTACGATCTTGCGGACTGGGTGCTGTCCGAATTCTCCGCCGCAGAGCAAAAAATTCTGTTTGACGAATTCGAAGGAGCATGGCAGGGAGTCTCCGCATGGCTGGACGGCGACACCGACAAGGCAATCCGCATCTGCAATTCTTTCCGTGCAGCGGAAAAGGAAGAGTGACCCATGGCATCTGTTTTTACCGACTGCATCCGAACCGACCCTGAATACCGGGAGCTGTTGCGGACGATGGAGCGGGACTTTCGCGACCGGCCTCTGCCGATCCTTGCCAGCGGTCTTTGCGAGGGCGCGTCGGACGCTTTTCTGATTTCCCTTTTGCAGGACAGCGCCAAGGCAAGGAAAAATGCCTGTGCGCTTGTCGTCTGCCCGGAGGAGCGGGACTGCGTCCGCCTGCGGGATCTGCTGGAGTTTTCCGGTCTGCGCGCCGCATTTTATATGGCGCGGGATCTTACTTTTTATAATATCACTGCCTCCCATGAGTACGAGCATGAGAGGCTTCGTGTGTTGTCCGGGCTTCAGACGGACGCTTACGATGCCGTTCTGACCACACCGGACGCGCTGCTCGGCTACACGGTTCCGCCGGAAAAACTGCGCGCAGCAACGCTCCGGATTGACAGCGAAACGCCGACCGACCCGCAAAAGCTTGCCTCACAACTGATCCGTGCCGGTTATGTCCGGGTGGAGCTGACCGACAGTCCCGGGCAGTTTTCCGTCCGCGGCGACATTGTGGACATCTTCCCGCCGTTCGGCACCTTTACGGATCCGGACGGGGGCACCGTCAGCGGGAAATATGCCCTGCGCATCGAGCTGTTCGGAGACGAGATCGACCGTATGGGGCTGTTTGATCCCGACACCCAGCGGATGAAGCAGACCGTCACCAATGCCGCATTTCCCCCTGCCCGGGAGCTTCTCCCGGACCGTGCCGCGCTGGAGCGGCTGAAAAAAGCCATCTCCGAAAGATTCGGAGCGGTTCACGACGAAGCCGTTCTGGAAGAGCTGGTGAAGGAAAAGTCCGCGGTGGAGGATGCCCTGCGCGAGGGAAAGGAACTGCATTTTCTGGACAAATATACGACGCTGATTTACCCGGAGCGTGCTTCCCTTTCCGACTATTTTCCCGACCGGACGCTGGTCTGCATCCGCGGCACCAACGCGGTCAACGACCGTCTGAAGGCGTCGCAGTGGCATCTGAACCAGACCGTCACGGAGCTTCTGGAGGGCGGAACCATCGCGCCGAAATATACCGATTACGCCAAGCCGGATTCCGCGTTTCCGCTCTTCTGCGATGGCAATGTCACGCTCCATATTGACTCGATTGCTTACAGCGTGACCGACCGGCGGCTTGCGGGTCTGTTCGGCTTCCGTACCCGCCATACCGTGGCATATCCGGATCAGCCGGAGCTGTTCCGGGAGGATCTGGACAGTCATCTTCGCGCCGGAAACCGTTGCATCATCGCGGCGGAAAACGAACCGGAGGCACAGCATCTCCGGGAAACGCTCGCGTCCGAGGGGTTCGTTGTGGTACCGCCCCCGGAGGAAGCGGACTTTCTGAAGCCCGGAACCGTCACCGTTCTGACCGGCTGTCCCCTGCCGGGCTTTGAGCTGATTTCGTCCCGTCTTGTTCTGCTGACCACCGGCACCTCGCTCCGCTCCGGCGGGCTTGCCCTTTCCGGAAAATCCGTTCTCCGGAAGAAAAAGAGCAAAAACGCCAAAAGCATTCTCTCCTATGCCGAATTGGAGGTCGGAGACTATGTGGTGCACGAGACGTACGGAATCGGTCAGTATACCGGCATCGAAACGCTGACCTGCGACGGCATCACGCGGGACTATATCGGCATCCGCTACGCCGGTACCGACAAGCTCTTTCTCCCGGTTGAAAAGCTGGACAAAGTCTCCAAATATATCGGCGCACACAGCGACGACGGACTGGTAAAGCTCTCCCGGATGGGAAGCGATGCGTGGAAAAAATCCAAAACCCGTGCGAAAGCCGCCGTGCGCGAGATGGCAAAGGAGCTGATCAAGCTCTACGCCGAGCGGATGCGCCGTCCCGGTCATGCCTTTCCCGCTGACGACAGCAGTCAGAAGGAATTTGAGGATGCTTTCCCCTACGAGGAGACCGAAAGCCAGCTGAGCGCGGCGGATGAAATCAAAGCGGACATGATGCGGGCGGCTCCGATGGATCGTCTGCTCTGCGGAGACGTCGGCTACGGAAAGACCGAGGTGGCGCTCCGCGCCGCATATAAAGCGGTGCTCGGCGGCAAACAGGTCGCCATCCTTGTGCCAACCACCCTGCTCGCACTCCAGCATTATCAGACCATCATCAGCCGGATGCGTTCGTTTGCCGTCAATGTGGATATGATTTCCCGCTTCCGCACCGCAAAGCAGCAGTCGCAGACGTTGAGACGGCTGGCACGCGGCGAGGTCGATATTGTCGTAGGGACGCACCGCCTGCTTTCCAGGGACATCCGCTTTCACGACCTTGGGCTGCTGATCGTAGACGAGGAACAGCGGTTCGGCGTGGCACAGAAGGAAAAGCTGAAGCAGCTTTCCGACGGTGTAGACGTGCTGTCTCTTTCCGCGACCCCGATTCCCCGGACACTCAACATGGCAATGAGCGGCATCCGGGACATCTCCGTGCTGGACGAAGCGCCCGGAGACCGACTGCCCGTGCAGACCTATGTTCTGGAAAAGGACGACCTGATTCTGGAGGAAGCCATCCGGCGTGAGTTGCGCAGAGGCGGACAGGTGTTCTATCTTTACAACAACGTCGAAAACATCAACACCGCCGCGGCGCATCTCTCCGCCGCAATCCCGGAAGCAAGGGTCACCGTCGCGCACGGAAAAATGGAAAAGGAAGAGCTGGAAAAAATATGGGAAGCGATGCTGGCGGGCGAGATTGACATTCTGGTCTGCACCACCATCATTGAAACCGGCGTGGACATTGCCAACGCCAACACTCTGATTGTGGAAAACGCGCACCGTCTGGGACTTTCCCAACTGCATCAGATCCGCGGTCGGATCGGACGCTCCTCCCGCCGCGCGTATGCGTATTTCACCTACCCGCCCTACAAATCCATTCCGGAAATCGCACAGAAGCGTCTGGAAGCGATCCGCGAGTATGCCGAGTTCGGCGCCGGGTTCAAAATTGCCCTGCGGGACATGGAACTGCGCGGTGCCGGGAATCTGCTTGGGGCCGAACAGCATGGTCATCTGGATGCCATCGGCTACGACCTTTATATCAAGCTTCTGAATCAGGCTGTGCTGGAGGAAAAGGGAGAGGCGGAAGAGGAAGCGCCGGAATGCACCGTTTCCCTCAACTTTGATGCCTATCTGCCCGAGAGCTATGTTCCCTATCCGGCGCAACGTATGGCGCTCTACAAGAAAATCGCGCTGATCGGAAGCGAGGCGGATCTGCAGGATGTCACCGATGAGCTGGTGGATCGCTTCGGCAATCCGCCGCCGGCGGCACTGAACCTGCTCCGGATTGCGCTGATCCATACCCTTGCCGCAAGGTGCGGAATCACTTCCCTCCGCCAGGACGGGAACACCGTTCAGATTACTCCGCAGAAGATGGACTTTGACCTCTGGGCGGCGCTTTCCGGAACATTTCCCGGCAGGCTCCGGATGGTCATGGCAGGAGAGCCGAGAATTTCCCTGCAGCTTCGCGGCGGCGACGACGTACTCTCCCTCATTCATAATTTGTTTGAAAAATATATCGGATTCGGTCACGAAAAAAGAGTAGACAACGCATGAGAAAATCCGGTATAATAAAAGAAGTATCCAAACCGTTCCGTTTCAGAAAGGAATTCCAAACCATGCAAAAGAAACTGATCCTGCGCACGGTCGCCCTGCTTTTGCTCTCGGCGGCACTGCTCGGAATGCTTGCCTGCTCCGGACAGGGCAAAACCCTTTTGTCCCTGCAAAAGGACGGAAAAACCTATACCATGTCGGTCAATCTCTATGAGCTGCTCCTCTCCCGCATCAAGGGAACACTTGCGGCATCGGGCGCCCAGGAAAACGGCAAAGGCGCCCTGCAAAGCGCCTTCTGGGATTGCCTTGACGAGCGTGTGAACGGAAAAACACAAACACTCGACGAATATTACAAGGAGTGCATTCTGGACAACTGCCGCTCCTATCTTGCGGCGATGTATCTCTTCGACAGTTACGGCCTGAGCCTTTCCGACAGTGAAAAGCAGGAGGTGGAGGACGCACTGGAAGAATTGATTAAAACCGACGGCGGCGGCTCCAAGAGCAAGCTCAATTCCGTGCTTTCCGATTACTATGTCAATTACGACATGCTCCGGGAGCTGTACCTGACAGAGGCAAAGATTGTGGTTCTGCGGAATTATCTGTACGACAATCTCGGTCCCAATCTCAAGCAGAAATATCTCGAAGAGAACTACGTGCACTTCCGCCAGATTTTCCTCGCTTCTTATAACTACGTATACGAAAAGGACGAGAACGGCGACACGGCATATTACAATCCTTCCGACAATACCCCGATGTATGAAAAATCCGCGTATTCCAAAAGGGATTCCGCCGGGAACATCGTCTACTATACCGACGATACCTATACGCACTACAGCTACAATACCACGTCCGGCAAGCCCGCCTACAAAATGAAGGAGGACGGAACCGGATATGAGACCACCAAAAAAACGGCGGAGGAGCTGGAAGCGCTGAAATCCCGCGCGGAAAAGCTGCTTGAGCGGATGCAGGATGCAAACGCCGAGGTCTTTGAAGCGACCGTGAAGGAGCAGAGCGACGACGCGGCTTCCACGGCATCGGCGTATACCGACGGCTACTACCTGCAAAAAGGAATGAAATATGCCTCTTCGGGAAGCGACTATGCCTATCTGGACGCTACGGTCAGCAAGCTGGAAACCATGGAAACCGGCGACGTGGCGATGATTGAATCCACCAACGGATACCACATCATCATGAAATACGATCACACCGAGGGCGCCTACGACAAAGAGGAAAACAGTGCATGGTTCCAGAATTTCGCCGCAGGTCTTTCCGCCGAGCGCTTTTCCATTGTCTGCGCGGATATCGCCTCCTCTGTCCGGGTGGATGAAGCGCTCCTTGCCACCGTTCCCTCCATCAAGGAACTGGCGGCAAACTACTACTATTGATCCGTCTTTCCCGCCTGTTCGCTCCCCGGACGCCGGAAAAATCCGACAAAATACAAAAAAATGCACGCCGCCCCTTGACAAAGCGGGCGGCGTGTGCTATACTCTCCCTGTTCTATAAAACCGCATAAAATCGGGGGTGCTGTTCCGGGACGGAACGGCTGAGACGGCAGAGCGCCGAACCCTTTTACCTGATACGGATAATACCGGCGTAGGGAGATTTCAGGCATCCGGACATTGAGACAAAGCTTTTGGGGAGCTTCCGGAATACAAGATTGACCGCACGGGATTTTCTGCGGTCATTTTTATTTTTTTCGGAGGTATTCTCATGAGAAATTCCAACGTTCGTACCCTTTGCGAGTGCGCCGTTTTTCTGGCACTCTCCATCGCACTCAGCTTCATCAAATTTTTTGAGCTTCCTTTTGACGGCTCCATCACGCCGGCTTCTATGCTCCCCGTGTGCCTCATCGCCGTCAAATACGGTCCCAAATGGGGTCTCGGCACCGCTTTCTGCTTCTCTTGGTTCCAGATTCTGCAGGGCAGAGTCTTTACCTTTGGGCTGACCCCCGGCATGCTGATCGGTTCCCTTCTGCTGGACTATATTCTCGCCTACACCGTGCTGGGTCTTGCGGGTCTCTTCCGCAACAAGGGTACCGTCGGCAAGGTCGGCGGCATCGCGCTGGTCTGCGTTCTGCGCTTCCTCGTTCACTTCCTTGCCGGAATCATTCTTTGGACAAACTATGAGAAGTTCTTCGCCTTCGGCGTGGAATGGGTCAACCATCCGGTGCTCTACTCCATCTGCTATAACGGCGTTTATATGCTCCCTGAGACCATCATTACCGTACTTCTTGCGGTTCTCCTCTACAAGATTCCGCAGACCAACCGCCTGCTCTCTCCTGCGGTGTAATTCCCGCAAAACGGTAAAGGTTTGCCACGCTCCCCAAAGATACCAAAAATCCCCCGCCGCTTCCGAAAGGAGCCGGCGGGGGATCCTTTTCTGCAGTGCATACGCCATCCTGCGGAGCCACGGGCGGTGCCCCTGCTCCGCGGAAAGAGAGCGTTTCTCCGACAGAAACGGAACCGGTCGGAAAACGACGTTTTTTCGCACAAATCTCCTTGACTTTTTCCCGTCTTTATGATACCATAATAGCAGTTCCGGCAATCCGTTGCAAAACAGGAAAACACCGGAAAAAAGCTCTGCCATGTGGCAGAAAAGCTACGGAAAACGCACGACGGAGGACAGAAAATGGAACAGAAACGTTTTGCGAAAAACGACGCGGGCTTTCGCTGTGCGCACTGCGGGCGCGAGGTCCTTCCGCTGGGCTACAGCTCCCGCAATCACTGTCCCTTCTGCCTGTGGTCGCTGCATGTGGATGTCAACCCCGGCGACCGCGCCAACACCTGCGGCGGGCTGATGGAGCCGATCCGCGTGGAGCCGGACCCGAAAAAGGGCTATATCATTCTCCACCGGTGTACCGTCTGCGGTGAAATCCACCGCAACCGCGCCGCACAGGAAGCAAGGGTTCAGCCGGATGACCTCCGTCTGCTGATCCGCCTGACCGCGCCGGAAGAATTCCGGAAGAAATGACCGGAGCGTGACCGGAAGATAACAGAAAAACGCAATCAAACTCGCCAAATTACAGAATCACGGAGGAAGCGAATATGATCTATCTGTTTCTGGCAAACGGATTTGAAGAAGTCGAAGCGCTCTGCCCGCTGGATCTTCTGCGCCGCGCGGGATGCAACGTGACCACCGTCGGCATCGGCGGAGAGATAATCCTCGGAGCACACGGAATTTCCGTACAGGCGGACATTCCGGATACCATGTACCGCGATTCCGCTCCGGAAATGCTGATCCTGCCCGGCGGAATGCCCGGCACCCGGCATCTGGATCAGTCGCACACGGTGGATGTTGCACTGCGTGCCGGTGCCGCCTCCGGCGCTTATCTTGCCGCCATCTGCGCCGCGCCGTCGGTGCTTGGAAAGCGCGGCTACCTGAAGGGAAAGCGCGCCGTCTGCTATCCCGGCTTTGAGGATCAGCTGGAAGGGGCGTTGCTCCAGTCAAAGGCGCATACCGTGGTCACCGACGGCAAAATCATCACCGCCGTCGGCATGGGCGTCGCGACGGAATTCGGGCTTGCGCTGGTTCGCCTTCTGAAAGGAGAGGAAGCGTGTGAAAAACTCCGCGCCTCCTGCATGATTCCATGACGGCGCCGGAAAGAAATACCCCTGAAGGCGGGGCTATGTCGGCTCCGACCAAGCAGGAATTGCGTCAGCTTCTGAAGGAGCGCCGCGCCTCCTTCCCGCCGGAAATCCGGAAGGAATGGGATCGCGCCATCACCGAAAGGATCGCAGGCTCCTCCCTGTTTGCTTCCGCCTCGGTTCTTCTGCTTTATGTGCCGCGCAACGGGGAGGTCAATCTTCTTCCGCTGGCGCGGATTGCCCGCCGCATGGGAAAGCCGGTCGCCTTCCCGAAATGCGACCCTTCCACCGGGCGGATGGAGTTCCGGATTCTGACGCCGGATGCCCGCCTCTCCCCCGGTGCCTACGGTATTCCGGAGCCGCCGGCAAATGCTCCGCTCTGCCAGCCGGACCGGCGGGCGCTCTGCCTTGTTCCCGGACTCGGCTTTGACCTCTGCGGCAACCGGATCGGGTACGGAAAGGGCTATTATGACCGCTACCTCCGGCAGTTCCCCGGTACCACCGTCGGCGTGCTTTACAGCAGGCAGCTCCTCTGGACGGCACCTGCGGAGCCGCACGACATGCCGATGCAATGGCTGGCATCCGAAGAAGAGTTCTGCCTTTTTTCCGAAGCGACACGAAAACGGAAAGCAGGAAAAGAGGAAACCGCCGAAAAAAGGAACACCGGTTCCTCCACAGGCACCGCCCCGTCGGAAACGCCGGACGCGTCCCGGAAAAAACATTTTTTTGATGCCGCCGCGGGTGCCGGAAAACGATCCGCGCTTCACGCACCGGCGGCGCTGGTTTTGTCCGCCTATCTCCTGCTCCTGCTTTCGCGGATCGTGGAAGCCCGTTTTCTTACCAGAAGCAGTGAATACGCAGGAGTGATTCTTTTGCAGATTCTGATTTTTATTCTCCCTGCGTTTCTGTACTGCAAGCTGCGCGGAGAATCGTTTCCGGATCGGATCCGGTTGCGTCCCGTCCGCCCGGAGCATCTTCTGTTTTCGGTCTGTATGCTCGTCGTCATGATCTGCGGCGGACTGCTGACGGAAATTCTGACCGGCGGAATCTCCTCGCTTGCCGGAAATTTTACGCTCTACAGCACCTTTGTTGCGCATACGGGGAGCGGTCTTGAGGTCTTTTATGCCGTTCTCGCTTACGCGGTTCTGCCGGCGTTCGGAGAGGAGCTGGTTTTTCGCTCCATCCTCTGCGCGGAATACGAAAAACGCGGTGCCGGCGTTTCCGTAGCGGTGAGCGCGCTGTTTTTTGCCATGCTCCATTTTTCCTTTGCGCATTTTCTGACCTATCTTCTGCTCGGCATTCTGCTGGCAGTCTCTCTTTATGTGACGCGCTCCTTCCTCATGCCGTGCCTGTTGCACCTCCTGTACAATGTTTTCTGCCTGTTCGGGCAGCCGTATCTCTCCGCGTTCTACGTCACCGCCGGGAGCAATGAGATTTTCATTTTTTGCCTTGTTCTTCTTTTTCTGCTCTTCTCCGCGTTCGGCGTGGGAGAAATGCGGAAAATCTATCATCACTATGCCGTCCGGAATCTGGATTCCTCCTATACGGTCTCCGTTCCGTGGAAACTCCTTCCGGCGGAAACCGGAAAAGCGCTGTTCTCGCCGGTCGTTGCCGCCGATGTTATCGTCTGGCTGATCGCATCCGTTCTTGCCGCGCTTTGAACTGTCCGGAAAGCAGAAATACCGGGCATCACTTTCCCGCTGTTGCGGGCACCAGAAAGGGATTTCATGAAAACCATCGAAGAACGCTATCTTGCCGCCAAGCGTGCGCTGTTTGATAAAGCCTACCAGTCGCTCAACGACCGTCAGAGGAAAGCTGTTTTTACGGTCAACCACCCGCTCCTTGTTCTCGCCGGAGCCGGAAGCGGAAAAACGACCGTTCTTGTCCGCCGGATCGCCTTTCTGATCCGGTTCGGCAATGCCTATTACAGTGATTATATTCCCTACGGCACGGACGACGCGCGCGTCAGGGAGCTGGAAGGAGCGCTTTCCCTTTCGCCGGAGGAAATTTTCAGGGAAGTACTCCCCGCGTTCTCCAACCACGCCTGTGAGCCTTACCGCATTCTTGCCATCACCTTCACCAACAAAGCGGCGAACGAAATCAAAGCACGCCTTGCCGCCGCTTTTCCGGAAGACCCGACGGTAGCAAGGGACATCTGCACCGGCACCTTTCACTCGGTCTGCGTCCGGATTCTGCGGCGGCACGGCGAAAAAATGGGGTACCGTCAGGGCTTTACCATCTACGATACGGACGACAGCAAAAAAGCCATGCTCGCCGCCATGAAGCGTTGCAACATTGACGAAAAGCTTCTGCCCGTCAAAGGCGTGATGTCCGCCGTCAGCCGTGCCAAGGATCAGCTGATTACGCCCGATCTGTTTCTGGAAGAGGCAGGTTCGGACTTCCGGCGGAGTCAGGTGGCACGGGTTTACGAGGCGTACCAGCAGATTCTGCGGGAATCGAACGCGCTGGATTTTGACGATATCATCATGCAGACCGTTCTTCTGCTCAAAAAATATCCGGAGGTGCGGGACTCCTATCAGCGGCGCTTCAAGTACGTCTGCGTGGACGAGTTTCAGGACACCAACGTCGCGCAGATGCAACTGACCGCAAGTCTTTCGGATCTGCACAAAAATCTGATGGTGGTCGGCGACGACGACCAGAGCATCTACCGCTTCCGGGGAGCCACCATCGAAAATATTCTGACCTTCGACCGCCTTTATCCTGAGGCGAACGTCATCAAGCTGGAGCAGAATTACCGCTCCACGCAGAACATCTTAAGCGCCGCCAATGCCGTCATTTCCAACAACAACGGCAGAAAAGGAAAGGAGCTTTGGACAAACGCCGGAGACGGTGCCAAGATTCACCTGAAGCTCTGCGAGGATCAGAACGAGGAAGCCCGCTACGTGGTTTCCACCGTATCGGCGGCAGTCGCGGCAAAGAAAGCCGCCTACCGGGATTTTGCCGTTCTTTACCGCACCAACGCGCAGGCAAACAGCATCGAAAAAGCGTTTGCGCGCTCTGCGGTTCCCTACCGGGTGCTCGGCGGCGTCCGCTTCACCGACCGCAAGGAAATCAAGGACGCGGTTGCTTACCTGCAGCTCATCAACAACCATGACGACAATACGCGCCTGTTGCGCATCATCAACGAGCCGCGCAGAAAACTCGGAGAAAAAACGCTCGGCATCATCGCACAGATTGCCGAGGAGCAGAATTGCAGTCAGTTTTCCGTCATGGAGAACGCGGACCGCTACCCCGTGCTGGAGCGCAGCCGGGAAACCCTGCTCCGCTTTGCGGGTATGATCGACGAGCTGACCGAACTCTCCCGGCGCGTCGCTCCGGATGTTCTGTTCGACAGTATGCTGGATCGATCCGGCTACCGGCAGATGCTGGTGGACGCCGGCGAGGAGGAAGCGGAACGGCTGGAAAACTTGGAGGAATTCAAATCCGGTATTCTGGAATACATCAAAGAAAATGAAGAACCTACCCTGACAGGATTTCTGGAGGAAACCGCGCTGGTCGCCGACGTGGATCGCTACGACGAAAGCGCCGACGCGGTGGTCATGATGACCATTCACAGCGCCAAGGGACTGGAATTTCCCATGGTCATCCTTCCCGGTATGGAGGACGGTCTCTTTCCCGGAATGCAAACCATCACGGATGGCGGAGAGGCGGAAATGGAAGAGGAACGCCGTCTGGCTTACGTCGCCATTACCCGCGCCAAGAAAGAACTTTATATCGTGCATACGCGCAACCGCCTGCTGTATGGGCGCACCATGTATAACCCCATTTCCCGCTTTGTCAGTGAGATCCCGGAGCAGTATCTTGAAAAAGAAAAGGAGCCGGGCGACGGCAGTGCCTCCGGAGGCTCCCGCGGGTTCGGTGGCTTCGGCTCCCGCTCCTCCTACGGCTTCCGCGGAGCAGAAGCTCCCGCCGCACAAAAGCGCACCTATTACTCCGCGTCGGGGAACACCGTACCCGTGACAAGCCGACCGCAAAAGACCTCCCGCTCCACGGCGGCAGAAACCTTTACCATCGGGAAGCCCCTTGCCGGAAGAGTACCGGGAAGCGGGAACACCAAACGCGAAATTTTTTCGCCCGGAGACCATGTACGGCATGCGACCTTCGGGGACGGTGAAATCCTTTCGGTCAAGCCGATGGGAGCAGACATCCTGTACGAGGTGATCTTCGACAAGGTGGGAACCAAAAAGCTGATGGCGACCTATGCGCGCCTGACCCGCATCTGACAGATCCCGCCCGGACAACCTCCGGGAACCAAAAGAACGGAGGAGACCGCACATGAAAATCCTCACCTGCCCATTGTTCCCGGCATCGCTCCGCCCGCCGTTATTTTCCTGCCGGGTACAGTTTTCTTACGTCCGGGAGGCGGAAAAATGACCGGGGCAGAACTGCAACAGGCGCGCTTCCGTCGGCTTTGTACCGATGCAATGCTGGAGGGGCGTACCGACGGAAAATATGGCTTCGGCACGCTTGCGGAAAAGCGGATGCATGCCGTACTGAAAAAATATATCTGCCCCGATACGGATTTTCATGAGGTCGGACTGAGCGGAACCCGGTACCTGTCCGACGTGCGCATCGGGAAGGACATCTGGGAGATCCAGACCGGCGACTTTTCCCCCATGAAGAGAAAGATTTCCTATTACCTTTCCGATACGGACTGCAATGTGACCGTGGTACATCCGATTGCGGTCAACAAATGGGTCTCCAGAATCCGCCCGGAAACCTTTGAGATTTACGACCGCCGGAAATCCCCGAAGCACGAGCGTCCGGAGGATCTGCTCCCCCTGCTCTACCCGCTTCTTCCGGATCTCGGAAATCCGCGTCTGCGCTTCCGCCTGCTGTTGCTGGAGGCAGAGGAGTTCCGCCTTCCGGATACGGGAAACAAAAGGCAGCGAAGGCGCGGCTCGGTACGGTACGAAAGAATCCCGTTGGCGCTTCTGGAAGATCAGAGTTACGATTCCCCGCAGGATTTTCTGCGCTTTCTTCCCGAAACGCTTCCGGATCCGTTTACCGTCCGGGACTTTTCCCGCGCGACAAAAATTCTCGGCGTAGACGCTTATTCGGCGGTTCGGGTGCTTGCGGCGCTCGGCGTCCTTGCACCCGCGGAGCCGATCGGCAGAGCTATGGCGTTCCGCAGAAATTTCCGCTGACCCGAAAGCACCGCACCCGTCCTGACACAAAAGAAACTCATCTGCGCGTCTCCTGCCACACGCGCAAAGCAGCAAGGTAATTTTCCGGCCGATGACAGTCCACCCGCGACAGAGGCGCTCCCGAACCGATCTGCAGCAGGGTTCCGACATGATGGTACCCCAGCAGAACCGGCGGCAGATGCGTCACCAGATCCCGGCAGTTCCGGATGACGGTAAAATTCCGGAACCGCTCCGCCACGCGCGGCGAAACCGTTCCCCACAGCACGCGGGGACAACCGAACCCGACCCCCGTGACGGACTCCGATTCCGCCAGCTCCTGCCGGTAGAACATGCAGTATTCGTGGCAAAGCAGTGCCAGCGCGGCACCGTGCGAATACCCGGCAATCCGGATGCTCCGGACCTCCGGATGCAGAATCCACGGCGACAGTACCGGCTCCAGAACCTTCCACACCCGCAGAAAGCCCCGGTGTGCATACCAGCGGTCTGCCATGTCGCGGTAGGGACGCGCCGGAAAGTCCAGATTGTTTTTCCAGTCCACCGCGCCGTTGCTCCATTCAAAAAAGAGTTCCAGCGTTCCCCGGCTCAGCCGGAAAGAATAGGACGCCGTTTCCTGCCGTAGCTGTGTATACGGCGCGTCCAGAACCTGACGGAACAAAGAATAAAAATCCGGTGTTGTCCCCATGGTGCTCCCCTCCGCAAAAACAGAAACCGATTTCTGTTCCATCGTATGCCGGAGCATGAAAAAGCGTTCCCGGTCAAAAAAGTTCCCGCAAAAGAGCACTATACAAAAGCAAAAACGCAAAAAAAACTGATAAAGAAAGCAATTGCCAGACAAGATAAATAAAAAAACAAGTTGCGGCTTGTCCCCGCGGAAAAAGACAACGGAGCCAATCGCTCCGACGGAGGATTCTCAAATATGAACCGATTTCGGAAACTGATCGCCTCCCCCGGCGTCCAGCATCTTTCTTTGGCTGTCTATGCCTTTCTCTATGCACTGAACTACGAAATCTTTATCCACTACAACGACTTTGCGCCGTCCGGCGTCAACGGAATTGCAACAATGATACAGTATCTGTTCAATTTCAGCGTCGGATATCTGTCGCTTCTGATCAACATTCCGATGCTGATCGTTGCGGCAATCATTCTGAACCGAAAGTTTTCCCTCCGGAGCCTGACCTTTGTTGTGGTCTTTTCCGTTTCGATTCTGCTTTTGCAGAAGATCGACCTTTCCCCGATCATTTATAAGGCAGAAGACTGCGGCGAAAAAATTCTCGCCTCGGTCGCCGGCGGCTTCTTCGCAGGTCTTTTGTACAGTCTGTCGCTGCGGGCAGGCGGTTGTACCGGCGGCACCGATATTGTTGCGGCAATGGTCAATCATAAGCGACCGGAATATGACCTCGTCTGGGTCATTTTCACCATTAACACGGCGGTCGCGCTTTCCTCCTTCTTCGTTTACGGCATGGACTACCAGCCGGTTATTCTCTGCATCATCTACTGCTTTATCTGCAGTCACACCGGCGATACCATTCTCAAGGGCGGACGCTCCGCCGCAAAGTTCGAGGTCATCACCACGCACCCGGAGGAGCTTGCCGCCGAGCTGATGGAAAAGCTGAAGCACTCCTGCACCATCCTTTCGGCGGAGGGCGCCTACTCCCATCGGCAGGAGTCGCTTCTGGTCTGCGTGGTAAATCCGCGGCAAGTCGTCGATTTCAAGGCAATCGTACGGAAATATGACGGCACCTTCGCCTATGTTTCCACTGTCAACGAAACCTTCGGGAACTTCAAGCGGATTCGCTGATCCCGCAAAAGCTTCCGGAAAAAGAAATCCGAATCGACCGAATCAAAAAATGACACCTGAAAAGGAGCAATATACAGCATGGAACAAATCATCTCCATTGCCACGGTCTGCGTCACGCTCGTCCTCGGAATCTCCGGCTTGATTTTCAATTCCATGATTCAAAGGAAAAGCAACAGCATCAAAATGGTGACACAGCACCGGTTTGAACGCCGCAGCGAAACACAGAAAATTGCCGCGACGCTTACAAAGTACAGCGACCCGGATCTGATCCGTCTCCTTTCCTCGGAGGAAGAAAAAAGAGATGCCGTCAAAGAAGTGGTAGATGCCTGCAGCAGACTGCGCTCCATGTACTTTCGTTCCTATCCCTGTGACATCCGGCTTCTGGACAAAGCAGACGAACTGAAGCAGAATCTGGTCGCGGTTCTACTGTCCAGACACCCTGCCACCGACCGGCTTCTGAGCAGCCGGGAAGCCTTCATCAAGGAGGCGGATCTCTACGTCACCACCGAGTGGCAGCGCATCAAACTGGAGACCATTGGAAAGCGGAAAATCGCCTCCGGCGGACTTGGGACATGGGAAGAGGATTACCGGAAAACCCTGCATTTCTATGACCGCTGGAACGAAAAAAAGCAGGATAAAGAAAAATAACCCCGGCCTGAAAAAATGCTTTCCCTTCCGAGCCACCTGCGGAATCACAAAGCGGCTCCCGGAGAGTGCAAAATTCCTGTCTTTCAAATAAAATCCGTATTTCAGGAGGAATCCTTCCTCCGCCGAACAGCCGGAACAGACGAGGAAATGTCTGTTCCGGCTGTTCCGGTTGATAAGGCAATCCGGCACAATTCCGATGGTGCAATTGCACGGTCAACGTTTTGGTAGACGATACAAAATTTGCAGGCTGTAGACGAGTTACGGATAAGGTTTTCGGTGAAGCGGAAACGGTAGCGTGCGAATGCACCGGTAGCGGATTACACGGTATTTCTTAAAAAACAACGCTTGTTATGGCATCTCGCTAAAGGACAGTTGTCAAAAATACGGTACATTCCGAAAGAGGTATGCCGTATTTTTGTATTTGAGGACACAAATGCAGTGCTTGTCAGGAAAATTGACAAGTCATTGGTGAACAAAATAAAAACCTCCCGGAAGGTAATTTGATAAAATTCTACTAATTGTATTTACAAACTGCAAAAATGTGATATAATAAGTATGCCAAACAATCTTAATATTCATAGTTATAGGTCTTTTTTCGTTATGGGATAACTATAGCTTTTTTCGCTATACAATTAAGCAAACTCGTTTTGGTAAAAACGCTGCTCCTGCTTGATTGTATAGAGAACCTATGCTATGAAGAGATTGTTTGGCGACAATTGGAGTCGGCGTTTTTCGGTGCGGTGACTTTGGTTGCCGCACTTTTTATTTTTGGAGGTAAATATGTTCTGTTCAAAATGCGGAAAAGAAGTCAATGATGACGCTGTAGTGTGTGTTCATTGTGGATGCGCGATTGAAAACAGAAAAACATCTGTTGAAGCCTCGAATGATGCACCTAATCCCGGATTTGCGGTTTTGGGATTTTTTATTCCATTGGTTGGTCTTATTCTTTATTTAATTCATCAAGATACTGCACCATTAAAAGCCAAATCCGCAGGCAAAGGCGCACTTATTGGTTTCTGTGTAGATATTGTATTATCCATTGTTTATGCCGCTATTGTTGGTTCTCTAATTGGTGGAATGCTTTTCTAATACATATCCCCATGCCGTAGACCGAAATATCGGTGTGGTATAAAATTAGCGAGCCGATTTTGTTCAGCTCGCTTTTTTAGTATTTGAAATTCTAAAACGATCCTTAAGAGCACGCCACCTTACGCTCTCGTTTTCTGCTTGTTTTTGCCTTGCTTTTATGATTCAGTGGCTGTTCGATGCCATACAGCGTTGTCCGATATCGGGAGCGCATGAATGCGCCAAAAGTAGCTTTTTTCAAAACAAAGAAGCAAATAAATTTTACAAAAGCGGGGTTGGTGACCTTTTGCGCCGGATTCTAACCGTTCGTCTCCTCCCGCGCCTGCCGCGCTCCGCAAAATTGCGACGGCGTTTTTCCGGTCACCCTGGCAAATGCTTTATAAAAATTCGAGGAGGAGGAAAAACCGCACCGCTGGGCAATGTCCAGCTTTGTCAGGTCGGTCGTGCGCAAAAGCTCGATCGCCCGCTCCACCCGCTTGATAGTAATGTATTCCCATGGCGAGATTGCATTCATTTTGCGGAACACCGCGGAAAAGTAGGTCGGCGACATTGTCGCATAGGAGGCAATCTCCCGCAGGGAAAGCGCCCGATCCAGATTCCCGTCAATGTATTCCATTGCCGCCCGCATCGGTCGGACCGTGTTCCGCAGCCCCGCATAATCCGCCTCAGGGTCAATATATCCGTACTCCCGCGCAATGGTCAGAAGCATGGAGCAGAGCAGGCATTTCGCCATCAGCGGATATCCGTCCCGCCGCTCGGAAAGCTCCCTGTGCAGAGAAAGAATCCCGTCATGAATGCGTTTCGTGTGCGGATTCTGTGTAATCCTGTTTTCAAAGGTCGCATTCCGCGCAAAGAAAAGCCGTAGAATCGGAAAAGAGTCTGCATCTGCCCAAAGGAAGCGCAAATCAAACCGGAGATTCAAAAGAGTCAGTTCTCCCCGGATATCGGTCAGGCAATGAAACTCGTCTCCCCCGAACAGAAAGACATCTCCCGGACGGAAGGCATATTCCCGCCCGCTCACCAGATAGATTCCTTCCCCGGAAAGAACCGTGGAAAGCTCACATTCGGAATGATGGTGCTCCCGGTATTCCCGCCTCCCGCCCGGAACCGCGGAAAAAAATGACCGGAGCACCGGCTTCCCGCCCCCGTCACATAAAACCTGTTCCCCGTATTTCATAAGACTCCTCTTTCAAAAAATCATAAAATAGTGGACATTCCGCATAGAATTGTGAACGATTTTTGCCGCATTTCATGCTATAGTTATTATAATGGATTTTCTGTAAAAAATCAAGTATCACAAGAAAAAAGCAAAATTCCGTTGTACGGAAAAGTGGATTTCCTTCCGGACTCCAAAGGCAAAGGATATTCCGCAACCGGGCAACGGCGACCACAAAAAATAAAAAGCAAGGAGAAATTGAACATGCATTTCAACGACAAAGAAGAAATCATTGCACTGACCCCGCTCTGGAAAGGCGAACGCTTCCCGGACGGCAGACCGAAGGTGGCAGAGCAGTACCTCAAGGCACTGAAAAATCTGACGCTGGAGGAGGTCTGGAAGCCGATCTTCGTCAAAGGCTACGAAAGCCAGTTTGAAGGACGTTTCCACACACTCCATGACGACGGGCGGAAGCTCATCGGCAGAGCGGTCACGGCAACCTACTGCCCCTACCGTCCGGATCTTGACGGCGTTGTCAAGGACATCGGCAGAAGCGAAAACAGAACCGGAACCTATAATCAATGGGTCATCGACAACCTTTGCGAGGGAGACGTTCCCGTGATTGATATGTACGACAAAATCTACAAAGGAACCTTTCTCGGCGGAAACCTGACCACCGCGCTCAAGAACCGGACAAAGAATGAAAACGGCGGTGCGGTAATCTGGGGCGGTATCCGCGACACCGAGCAGATGAAAAAGGTCGAGCATACGCAGGTCTACTACCGCGGCATTGACCCCACCCCCATCCGGGACTTCATCATGATCGGCTACAACACCGCAACCAGAATCGGAAACGCCATCTGCCTTCCGGGAGACGTTGTATTCGGTGCCGGCGGCGGAGTGCTCTTCATTCCGAGCCATCTCGTGGAGGAGGTTGTCGGCGGTGCGGCAAAGACGCAGGTCAAGGATTTGTTCGGCTTTGAAATGATCGCCCAGAACAAGTTCACCACCGCGCAGATCGACAAAAATACATGGACCAAAGAAATGCTGGACCTTTTGATGGATTTCATCGAAAAGGACGACCGCGCCGCTGCCTACCGCGGCATGGACTGGTCGGTGGAATATGATCTCGCCATCAACGGGGATCCGAACGACACGCAAAGCGCCCTTTGAGAAAAGCCAGCGTTTTGCCCTTGGCACAAAAACATACGCATCCGAAAAGAAGGGGGTGTGAAAAAACTCATTTTGAGTTTTTTCAC
>CAKSPO010000023.1 GCA_934481515.1 uncultured Eubacteriales bacterium | reverse complement strand
CCGGCTTCTGCTGGGCGAAAAAATCCTATTTGTCATTACGCATCCGGCTTCTGCTGAATAAAAAATTTCCTCTACCCCTCGTAGGGGCAGGGTCAACCCACCCGCTTCTAAGGAAACCGCACTGACATTCCGGGTGAACCTAATATCAATGGTATTTTTCCAACGGCAATATACCGAAGCAAAAAGGCTGTAAAAGCGTTCGCTTTTACAGCCTTTTGTCTATGGATCGCAGAATTACTCAAAGAGCGACATGGCGGCAAAGTAGAGCGTTCCGCCTTCTTCCAGCTGAATGATACACCATACATTGCGGTCTGCACCGGTCTGCTTGGCAACGATCGTGACCTGATCCCCCTTGCTGAGAGCCTTTGCGGGCTTGTCTGCGGCTTCCGGAGTCTCATAGCAGTTGACGGTTCCGGATGCGGTTGCTTTCTCGGCAGTTTCCAGCACCGTAAACTCCGGATACTTGACCTTGATGTCCTCCAGCGTCAGAACCACTTTGCCGTCCGCACTGGAAGTCAGGTGAGAGGAGGAAACGAAATAGAATTCGCCATTCTTGTATTCAATCACACACCAGTTGTTGTCGTTGTAGTTTCCGACGGCAACCACTGTCACCTTTTCCTTCGACGTCAGAATCGCTCCGACATTGCTCTTGGTACCGGTCGTCTTGTCGTCATTGATGATTTCCGGAGAGGTGCGGGCATTCAGCGCATCCACCGAAGCCAGCACATACATGGTTTTGCTCACCTTGGTAAACGAACCCGGATAAGCCGCCAGCAATTCGTCAATCGTCACCTTGGTGGTGGAGCTTTCGGAGAGGTATTTGCTGCTGACATATCCCTTGATATACTGTACCGGATCACCTTCCTTCTGCGGCGGCAACTCTGCCTCCACATAGGTCCAGTTGATCTCGTTTGCCGTTCCGGTCTTGAGTGCCGTTACCTTGACACCCTGTTTCAGGTAGTCCAGCACCGTAACGCCGGTCGCAGTGGAAGGAACCTTCCGCAAAGCCACCGTTCCCGTGGTGTACATTGTTTTCTTCTCGCAGTCAGTGAACAGTCCCTCATACTGCTTCGGATCATTGGGGTCGGTCACCTTGGTCGAGGAGAGACAGCTGAGCGAAATAAAGTAGGTTGCGGTTCCGGAAGAGGTCTTGTACTCAATCTTTGCCCACTTTTCATTGGTGGCAAGCACCTTGACCTCGTCGTTCATTTTGTAGGAGCCGACCTTCTTGGAGAAATCATCCGTGGAAGGGTAGAGCCGGACATTGCATGCCGCATTGGCATACATGATCTTGGAGCCGCCGTCCACCGGTGTGAAGTTTTTACCGAGAATGTCCACGGTCGTGATGTAGGCGTTGGAAACATATCCGGTCTTTCCGTTGTACTCCACCTCGCTCCATGCGGTGCTGGTTTTGACGCGATGCAACTCGGTCGCCGCCGGAAGCGTTTCCAAAACCTTTGCGGCAGAGGAAGCGGATTCCCGGAGTTTCACACTGTCGGTGGTATAAACGGTCTGATCCACCTCCGTCCAGCTGAGGGAGGGATTTTCCGGGTCGCCCTGATTCGGTGTAGTAGTAGGGGTTTCCTGACGGCTTTCGGTGCCGGAGGGATCTTCCCGCGTTCCGGAGCTGACGCAGGAAGCAAAAGACGCGGTCAGAAGACCTGCGAGTAAGATTGCCAAAATTCTTTTTTTCATTCTTGCATGACATCCTTTCCTTGAATTTCTGAGCCGCGGAGGACAAAAAACGGCTCGTCCGATTTATGAGAGGGATAAAAACATCCCCAACTATCCAAAGTATAGTATAACATAGTTGAAGAATGTTGTCAATGAGAACCTGTTTTTTTTTAAAAAATTTTTTACCGGAAAACGACCCGGATTCCGACCGGAACAAAGGAGCCGGAAAAATACCGGAAGAAGCCGCTCCGGCGCATAAAACAGCCGCTTTTCCGACAGAATAAAAGCAAACGGAAAAGGAGCGGAAGAATGGGGAAAACATGGATTTCACTGAATGCCGCATTCCTGTCGGCGGCAAGCGTCGCGGGGGAAAAGGAGGCGGCAGGACCCTTGGGAGATTTGTTTGACCTCCGGGACAGAAGCGGCAGATTCGGAACCGGAACATGGGAGAGTGCGGAGAGCGAAATGCAACGGATGGCGCTCAATACGGCGCTTGCCAAGGCGGGACGGCGGGACAGCGAGGTCGGCGCACTGTTTGCCGGAGACCTTCTGAACCAGTGCGTCGGCTCCGCCTACGGACTGTTGGACTTTGATATTCCGTATTTCGGACTTTACGGAGCCTGCTCCACCTGCGCGGAAGGGCTGATTCTTGCGGGGACTATGGTAAGCCACCGGATTTATGATATCTGCGCCGCCGTAACCTCCTCGCATTATTGCTCTGCGGAGCGGCAGTACCGTACACCGCTGGAATACGGCTCCCAGCGTCCGCCGACCGCGCAGTGGACAGTGACGGGAGCAGGCGCCTTCCTGCTCGGAGATGCTGGCACTTACCCGGAGCAAAGCCGCGGGAAAGCGGTCATCCGGCGCGCCATGCCGGGACGGGCGCTGGAGAAGGGAATCAGCGACCCGAACAATATGGGAGCCGCAATGGCACCGGCGGCAGAGGAAACGCTGACAAGGTTTTTCCGGGAGACCGGGACCCGACCGGAAGCATACGACCGGATCGTCACGGGAGACCTCGGCTTTGAGGGCGGAGCCATTCTGGAGGAGCTGATGCGTGCGTCTGGCTATGAAATGGGGGAGCGGTACACGGACTGCGGACAGCTGATTTACAATCGAAAGGCGCAGGATGTGCACTGCGGAGGCTCCGGATGCGGCTGTTCCGCAATTGTGCTGGCGGCGCTTCTGTTGCCGGCGGTGGAGCGCGGTGAGATCCGGCGGATGCTGTTTCTCTCCACTGGAGCCATGATGAGCCCGGACAGCATCAAGCAGGGACAGAAGATTCCGGCAGTGGCACATCTGCTCGAGATTGAAGCCGGATAAAGGGAGGAAAAAACAATGTCTGCAATCTTGCCGTATCTTTGGTCGTTTCTTTGCGGGGGAGCGCTTTGCGTAATTGCACAGATTCTGATTGACCGCACCAAGCTGACCCCGGCACGGATTTTGGTAGTTTACGTCGTGGCGGGAGTGGCGCTCGGCGCAGTGGGAATTTATCGTCCGTTTGCCGAATTCGCCGGAGCCGGAGCAACGGTTCCGTTGACCGGTTTCGGCTATCTTATCAGCAAAGGCGTAAAGGCGGCGGTGGAGGAACAGGGACTGCTCGGCGCCCTGACGGGCGGACTCCGCGCTTCTGCCGGCGGTATCGCGGCGGCATTGGTGTTCGGCTTTCTCGCCAGCCTGATTGTAAAAGGAAAGCCAAAATCATGACCTGCGAAACCGCATGTCGGGTGTAAAGGCGGTGTGAAAAACCAAAACGGATTTTCACACCGCCGTTGACATTGAGCTCAATGACAAGGCACTGCCGTTTTTCCTGAAGGCTCTGAAAGAAATCGAAAATCCAAGCGGTACAAAGCCAAAAAAGCCCGGGAGCGCGTCAAAAAATGCCGGGATTCCGGCATTTTTTAAGGGGTCGTTACAATATTGGTTTTTCAAACCGCCGCTCATATTACATCGCAATCGGCATCTGCCGATGTCGGAAGAAGGAAGATGCCGAAGCCGGTTCCGAGATTTCCTCCGGCGCGGAGGTGATCCACATAGGCACGGCGGAGCGAGGTATCGTATGGCAGGGTGTCCGGGTTTCCGTTATAAGCCCGGTCAAACAGGCGCCAAAAATTCGGGTGCCCGTCGGTATCCGTCTTGAATTCCGTAATTTCAAAGCGGTCAAAAAAAGCTCGAAGATTGCTTCCTTCCGGGAAAAGGAACCGGTTTTCCGGATAGAGGAGCCAGGAATCGCAGACAAACGGAATCTGTTCCGGGATCTTTCCGGAATTTTCTTTTGCAAGCTCCGGCGCAAAGAATACAGCGGCACGCCGGAACGCATCGTCGCAGGCACCCGGAGTCAGTGGCTTGCCGGAGCGCGGAATGTGTATATTGATTACCGATTGCTCCGGCGAGAGGCAGAGCTTTCCCTTTTGATAGGAGCGCCCGAGCGGAATCAATTCAAACTGAAGCCTCCCGAGAGCAAAGCGGGTCATCCTGAAAAAGCCGATGAACCACGATGCGACAAAGCTGCCGCAAATGCCGTAGACTTCCCTGCATTCTTCCGTTTTGTAGCGCAGATCGCACATACTGTCGTGAAAAACGGAGTCGGGAATTCCTTGTTCCGCATACCGTTGCCGGAGCTTTTCCGACAGAGAGATGAAGAAAAGGAGCTGAAGAGTATAAGAATGTACCCGAAGAAGGGTGGAAAGCTCCCCGGCACGTTTCCGGAGCGGATTAAGATCACAGTGCGGGTCCTCCTGATCCACACGGCAGAGCGACTCCCATTCCGCGAGAGCCACCGGATTTGCTTCGATTGCATCGCACAGAGAAAGGAGAACCGCACGGTCGCGGTCATCGTAACGGAATTCTTCCAAAAAAGAGGCTACATAGGTTTTCATCGGGGCAATACCTCCGGGAGAGTTTTCAGAAGCAGTGAATCAGGGCGCGGATCAGACGTACCAGCATCCCGATTGCCACCCAGACCAGCGAGAACGCGATGACAATGCAGAAGACCGACCACATCCGCAGATTCCAGAGCACCAGAACGTTCCTGACATGCTCCTGTGCGTGCAGACCGAGAATGACCGCCGAAGCGACCGCCGTCAGAAGCAGGTAGAACGGCATGGCAGAAAGACTGTTCCGGATGTCCGCCCAGCTCAGCTGAATGTGCAGGGAAACGGAGAGGATGACCAACAGGCCCAAAAGCGATCGACCGAATTCCTGACGGAAGGCTCCGGGGATGGAGAGAAGCAGGGAGAACAGGTTTTCCCACAGCATCCGTACGGAAATTCCGCTTTCCAGCGCCGCTCCGGAGGCGGAAAGGTAAGCGTCCCACTGGGGGGGAAAGCACAGCCAGAGCATCAGAACCACAACGCCGAGTCCGCTGAAAATCGGACCGAGACCGATGAAGAGATTGCCGAAGCGTGCCCACGGGTTCTTTTTCCGGTAGGTATGCTCCACATAGCCGTAAACACCGGAATCGGAACGCGGAGACCAGAGCTTCATGTCGGTGATTTTGTGACAGAAGAGCAGACACATCAGCGCGTGTCCCAGTTCATGCACCGGCGTACCGATGACGGAGGTCACATCAAAAACATGTCCGGAGGCGCCGCCGATCAGGCGGGAGAACAAAAGGGAACAAAGATGCACCGCATAGCCGCAGACCAGAAAGGTGCCAAGGGTCAGAAGAAGCAATTCTCCCATGCAGCGGAGAAAAGAAAAAAGCAGATCGCTCACACCGGACCCTCCTTGCAAACATTCGGAATTTTTTCGGAAACAACCGACTCTTTGTTTGTATATTGTTATCATTATACCATCTGAAAAAGCGCTTGTCAAGGCAGGGCGGGAAAAGGAAGCGGAAGCCGTGTGCAAACGGCTTCCGCTTCCGGATACAGCAATTTATTCCGCTTTCCAAAGCCCCGTGCGTTGCAGGAGCAGAACCAGCGCGGGAATCAGCACCAACTGCAAAACAATGCCGGGAAGGGCGGTGACAAAGGCGGAGGTGAGGAAGATTTGGAAGGAAAAGCTGACCTTGCCAAGCCCCATCAGAACGGTCATCACGCCGCCCCAGACGATTCTGCCGAGAAGCATCGCGGGAATCAGAGCGGCATAGACCTTTGCCAGCGGATGCCGCAGACGGCGACCGGACAGAAGCAGGAATACCCCGGTCATACATCCGTAGGTTGCGAGTTCAAACGCCATTGCCACCGCAGCGGGGAAGAAGGGCGGCATGAAAAACAGAAGCGAACGCAGCAGCGGTGTTGCGGTACCGACCACCAGTCCGTACTTCCAGCCGCAAAGCAGACCGCACAGGAGCACCGGCAGATGCATGGGAAGCAGCATATTCCCAAACTGCTGGATTTGTCCGGTCAGAAACGGGAGGAGCAGTCCCAGGGCAAGGAACATTGCGGAAAGTGTCAGTTTTTTGACAGCGGTATGATTCATAAACGGTTCTCCGGATTTCTGAAGTCTGAAATTGCCCGCCGGAGCGAACCGGCGGAACAAAAAAATTCTACCACAGCCCGGCGGAGTTGTCAAGCGTTCCGGAAGTTTTTGTCGAAAGACAAAATCGCCTCCGGCAGTTCCCTTGACAAGATACGGGAAACGTGCTATACTATATCTGTATGGCTTTTGAAAAAGCAACAAACCCGTAAAGACAGGGAGGAGCACAATGGCAAAAATCAAATGGCGGGGCGGCGCAATGCTTTCTCCGGTTCCTCCCACGCTTGTAACCTGCTCGGACGGAGAACGCGACAATGTTTTTACGGTCGCATGGACGGGAATCACCAATACCATCCCGCCCAAAACCTATATTTCCGTCCGCCCCTCCCGCTATTCCTATGAACTGATCCGCAAGAGCGGAGAATTCGCCGTCCACCTGACCACGGTGTCGCTGGTACGCGCGGCGGATTACTGCGGTGTTCATACGGGAGCAAAGGTGGATAAATTTGAGCGATGTCGCCTGACACGGGAGAAGGCAAGCGAAATCCGATGTCCCATCCTGGCACAAAGCCCGCTGGCAATGGAATGCAGGGTAACGGACATAATCCCGATGGGATCGCACGATATGTTCCTTGCCGACATCGTCGCCATCGACGTGGATGAGAGCCTGCTGGATCAGGAAGGCAAACTGCATCTGGAGCGTGCGGAGCTTGCCGCTTATGCACACGGAGATTATTACGCACTGGGTCGGCAGCTCGGGAGCTTCGGCTTTTCCGTAGCAAAAAAGAGAACCAAAAAGCGGACATCCAACCGCTGAGTGCGCAGTGCCAAGGACGGAATCAGAAAAAATTTATACGGAGAACATCCGGAAAGGAATCCGAATTTCATGTTACAGCTATATAATTCGCTGAGCAGAACCAAAGAAGAATTTGTCCCGCACGAGCCGGGAAAGGTCAGTATGTATACCTGCGGGCCCACCGTCTACCACTTTGCCCATATCGGAAACCTGCGCACATATATTATGGAAGACATCCTGGACCGCTACCTGCGCTATTCCGGCTATGAGGTCAAGCGCGTGATGAATATCACCGACGTGGGACATCTCACCTCCGATGCGGATACCGGAGAGGATAAGATGCTCAAGGGCGCCAAGCGGGAACACAAAACGGTGATGGAGATCGCAAAGTTCTATACGGATAAATTCTTTGAGGACTGCGAGGCGCTTCACATTCGCCGCCCGGAGATTGTCCAGCCGGCAACCTCCTGCATCGACGACTTCATTCACGTCATTTCCGTCCTGCTGGAAAAGGGCTATGCCTACGAAGCCGGAGGAAACGTATACTTTGATACCTCCAAGCTGAAGCAGTATTATGTTTTCCACAATTTTGAGGAGGAGGATCTTGCCGTCGGCGTCCGCGAAGGTGTGGAAGCGGACGGGAACAAGCGCAATCGGGCGGATTTTGTCCTCTGGTTCACCAAATCCAAATTTGACGATCAGGAGCTGAAATGGAACAGTCCGTGGGGTGTCGGTTATCCCGGCTGGCACATCGAGTGCTCCTGCATCAGCATGAAAAACCTCGGCGAGTATCTGGACATTCACTGCGGCGGAATAGACAACGCCTTCCCCCACCATACCAACGAGATCGCACAGTCCGAGGCATATCTCGGGCACAAATGGTGCAATTACTGGTTCCATGTCCTGCATCTGAACACCACCTCCGGAAAAATGAGCAAATCCAAAGGAGAGTTTCTGACCCTGTCCCTGCTTGCGGAAAAGGGCTACGACCCGATGGTGTACCGCTTCTTCTGCCTGCAATCGCACTACCGCAAATCGTTGGTCTTTTCCTACGAGAACATGGACAACGCCAAGGCGGCGTATCAGAAGCTGATCGCCCGCGTCGCCGCACTCAGAGAAGGGGGAGAACCGGACACCGCCGCCGCGGAGCCGTTGCGGGAATCGTTTGTCCGGGCGCTGGACAATGACCTGAACACCTCTCTTGCCGTTACTGCGGTGTATGACGTGCTCAAAGCGGAGCTGAGCGACGCCACCAAACGGTACCTGTTGCAGGACTTTGACCGGGTGCTCTGCCTGGATCTTTTGGAAAACGCGGAAAAGCTCCGGAAGGAAACCGAAGCAGCCGCAGCCGGTGAAAAGGGAGACGACGCATTGGAACAGGAAATCCAAGCCGCAATGGAAGCCCGCAGAGCCGCAAAGGCAGAGAAGAACTACGCGGAAGCGGACCGGATCCGTGCGGAACTCCTTTCCCGCGGTATCGTTCTGATCGATACCAAGGAGGGAACCACCTACCGGATTGAGGAAAAAGCATGATCGGCAAAATCAGGGCGCTGGTGCTTCGGCACCGGGAGGTCCTTCTGTACCTGATTTTCGGGGGACTTACCACGCTGGTGGACTGGAGCATCTCCTTCCTCCTTTACCGCCTTTGGACGAATGCCATGGAGCAGCGCCCGTGGATCATTCACGTGGCGGACTGCATCGCATGGATTGCCGCGGTGCTGTTTGCGTATTTCACCAACCGCATCTGGGTTTTCAAAAGCCGCAAGCGCGGTGCGTGGATTCTTTTGGAGCTTGCCTCCTTTGCCGGCGGACGGGTGCTGACGCTTCTGTTGCAGGAAGTCATCATCGCACTCTTTGTCACGTGGCTCGGACTGAATAAATATCTGTTCAAAATTCTTGCGGCAGTGCTTGTGGTGATTCTGAACTATCTTATCAGCAAGCTTCTGATTTTCCGAAAGAAAAATAAAACACCGGGAAAGCCGGAAAGGACGTAAAAAAGGATGAATATTTTTTCCCTGCTTTCCCTGATCGGGGGAATGGCATTCTTCCTGTTCGGAATGAACGTCATGTCCGAAAACCTGGAGAAGATGGCGGGCGGACAGTTGGAGCGGATGCTGAAAAAGATGACCGCCAATCCGGTCATCAGCCTGGGGCTCGGCGCCATGATTACCATTGCCATGCAGTCCTCCTCCGCAAC
Organism: uncultured Eubacteriales bacterium; assembly: GCA_934481515.1. GTDB lineage: Bacteria > Bacillota > Clostridia > Oscillospirales > CAG-272 > UMGS1865. Next base: position 22,361 of record CAKSPO010000023.1, on the reverse strand, counting down.
CACCGTGTTGCTGGTGGGACTGGTCAACTCCGGAATCATGAACTTTTCGCAGACGCTGAGCGTGATTTTCGGAGCCAATATCGGAACCACCCTGACGGCATGGATTCTCAGCCTTTCGGGCATCGAAAGCTCCAGCCTGTGGCTCCAGATGCTCAAGCCGATCAACTTTTCACCGATTCTGGCACTCCTCGGCATCATTTTCCTCATGACCAGCAAGAGCGACCGGAAGCACAGCATCGGGAAGGTGCTCATCGGCTTTGCCGTATTGATGTACGGCATGACGATGATGTCGGATGCCGTGGGTCCCCTGGCGGAGGAGCCGTATTTTCAGGAATTGCTCGGCAAATTCGCAAACCCGGTACTGGGACTTCTGATTGCGCTTGCCATTACGGCAATCATTCAGAGCTCAGCCGCCTCCATCGGTATTCTGCAGGCGCTGTCTCTTACGGGAACGCTTTCGGTCGGTACGGTCATTCCCATGATTATGGGTCTGAACATCGGCACCTGCGCCACCTCGCTGATTGCCTGTATCGGAACCGGAACCAACGCGCGCCGCGTTGCCGTCGTGCATACCACCATCAAGGTGCTGGGCGCGCTGATCTGCCTGCCGCTCTACCTGTTGCTTTCCTCTCTGTTCGCATGGGACTTTATCGGACAGGCGGCAACTCCGGTGCGGATCGCGCTGATCCATACCGTATATAACCTCCTGGTGACCCTGATTTTGATGCCGGCGACCCCGTTGCTTGTCCGCCTGACCAAACGGATTGTTCCGGAGAAGAGCGAAGGCAAGTCCAGAAAGGGCAAGGAAAAGGATTTCGAGCTGGACGAGCGCCTGTTCCGCTCCCCGTCCGTCGCCATTGCCGAGTGCGCAAACCTGACGGTGCGGATGTCGGGCATTGCACACGAGACTCTCCTTAAGACCTTTACCCTTCTGCGTCAGTACGACCATCATACGGCGGACTGGATTCTGGAGCAGGAGGACCGACTGGATCATCTGGAGGATCGTCTCGGAACGTATCTGGTGCGCCTTTCGGGAGATGCACTGTCGCAGACCGACAGCCGGAACGTTTCCCGGATGCTGCACGCCATCGGGGACTTTGAACGGCTCGGAGACCATGCGGTCAACCTGCTCAAGACCGCGCAGGAGATTCACCGCAAGGAAATTTCCTTCTCCCCGGCGGCGAGGGAGGAATTGCGGATTCTGACCGATGCCGTCACCGAGATTCTGGAGATTACCGCGCAGGCATACGAAGCAAACAGCGTCGAGACGGCGGTCAACGTCGAGCCGCTGGAGCAGGTCATCGACCATTTGATCGCTGAGATCAAGGATAACCACATCAGACGGCTGCAGGAAGGAAACTGCACCATCGAGCTGGGCTTTGTCCTGTCGGACATCCTGACCAATATGGAGCGGATTTCCGACCATTGCTCCAACATCGCGGTTGCCGTCATCGAAACGGCACACGACAGCTTTGATACCCATCGGTATCTCAATACCGTCAAAGGGAGTGACGAGGACTTCCGGAAAAAGTTTCGCGCATATGACCAAAAGTATGCCCTTGATTCCGCGAAGAACTGAAAGAATCCGAAAAATAAGATAGGGAAAATATAAATATCCCGCTCCGATGAAATCCGGGGCGCCCTGTCAACCGGATTACGAAAAAACAAAAAACAATGCATCAAAGAAGAACGCTTTCATCGGCTTCCCCTGCCATACAACAGGGGAAGCTTTTTTTGCATGAAACAAAGCCAAACCAAGATCATTCAGAACCCAACCGGAACCCAACCGGCATCCAACCGGAACCCAATCGGCATCCCGGCGGCATTCTCACCGCCGGAATATTCCTATCACAAAAGATAATGAAAGTCGATAGAAAACCGCAAAAGGAAAAAGAAAGGAAAAAAGAGAGAACCGGCGCGAAAAACTTGACTTTTCCGGCAAAATCCTGTATAATAAAAAGGAATTGAATTTTTTACGAAGCACATACTTCCCCCGGGAGAGGCTGACCGCCCGGGGAAAGAGGAAGGATACCTTTGATGACAGAAAACACCCGCTCCGGAGAGGAGCGCTCCGAAAAAGACCAACCCGTCGCCGACGCAATGACGGATCCGAATATTGCCCGGATGCGGGCGGAAAACGACGCATACGAAGCGGCAAACGGTCGCCGCAGACAGGCGTTTGTTCTGACCTTTGGGTGCCAGCAGAATGAGGCAGACAGTGAGAAAATTGCCGGCATGGCAGAAGCGATGGGATATCGCATGACAAACGATCCCGCAAAGGCGGAACTGATTATGGTCAATACCTGCGCCATCCGGGAGCACGCCGAGCAAAAGGCGCTCTCCATCGTCGGACAGTACAAGCACCTCAAGGCAAAGAACCCGGAGCTTGTCATCGGAATGTGCGGGTGCATGGTTGCACAGGAGCATCGGCGGGAGCAGATCAAGCATCACTATCCGTATGTGGATTTTGTGTTCGGAACGGCGTCCCTGCACCGCTTCCCGGAGCTTCTTTGCGCCAGGCTGACCCGCGGAAAGCGCCAGTGGTGCGCCGAAGAGGCAGAGCGCACCGTGGAGGAAGGACTGCCGGTACGGCGGGAGAGCGGGTACCGTGCATGGGTTTCCATCATGTACGGGTGCAACAATTTCTGCTCCTATTGCATTGTGCCGTATGTGCGCGGACGGGAGCGGAGCCGCGAGATGCCGCAGATTGTCAGCGAAGTGCGGCAGCTGGTCGCGGACGGCTACCGCGATATCACTCTGCTCGGTCAGAACGTCAATTCCTATGCCAAGGACCGCACGAATGGCGGCGGCTATGATTTTGCGGATCTTTTGAGGGAACTGGATCGGATTCCCGGTGAGTACCTGTTGCGCTTTATGACCAGCCATCCGAAGGACGCCGGACAAAAGCTGATCGACGCCATGGCATCGTCGGAGCACATCGCACACCAGTTCCACCTGCCCATGCAGTCGGGCAGTGACAGGATTCTCCGGGCAATGAACCGCAAATACGATACCGCACGGTATCTGGACACCGTTTCCTATCTTCGCCGGCAGGTGCCGGACGTGACCCTGACCTCCGACATCATCGTCGGCTTTCCGGGAGAAACGGAGGAGGATTTTGAGGGAACGCTGCGGATGCTGCGCGAGGTACGCTTTGATATGCTCTATTCGTTCATCTATTCTCCCCGGAAGGGAACCCCTGCCGCAGAGATGGAGCAGGTGCCGGAAAATGTCAAGAAGGAGCGCTTTGCCCGCCTTCTGGAACTGCAAAACGAGATCGGGCTGGAAAAGAACCGGACTTTGCTCGGAAAACCCCTGCGCGTTCTGTGCGACGGCGTGAGCAAGAACAATCCGAACCTCTATTCGGGGAGAACCGACGGCAACAAAATCGCATTTTTTGAGGGGAGCGAGTCGGATGTCGGACATTTTGTTTCCTTCACGGCGGATCGCGCGGATCCCTATGCGCTCTACGGAAAGAAAAACTGAAAAAAATCTGCGGCATGCCCACGAAAGGTGCGTTGCCACAGACAAATCATCGCATATGATCGGAGAAAAAGAACATGGAAATTTTTGAACTTGCCAAGGCGCTCGGAGACGCGCTGAAGGAGGATGAACGGCTGATCGCGCTGGAGAACGCGAAGAAGGCATACGAGGAGGATCTGGTGCTCAAGAAGCACATGATCGAATACGAAGTACAGCAGAAGGCACTGCAAAACGAGGTGGCAAAGCCGGAGCATGACCTGCATCTGATCGACGCAATCCAGAACCGGATTGACGAATTGTACCGTCTGATCTCGGAGTCGCCCGCATTCGCGGAGCTGAACCGCACGCAGGCACAGGTCAACGAGCTGATGAACGCCGTCAACCGCACCATCATGACGCAGATTACCGGAGAGGAGCCGTCGGGATGCACGCACAATTGCGCCAGCTGCGGCGGCTGTCACTGAGCCGCCGGGGGACCGGCACGGAACCGGAAACGAAAGAGAAGGGGGAGAGCCAACCATGACACCGATGATGGATCAGTACTTCAAGATCAAGAATCAATACAAGGATTATCTCCTGTTTTACCGGCTCGGAGATTTTTACGAGCTGTTTTTTGACGATGCCGTCATCGCGTCAAGGGAACTGGATCTGACCCTGACCGGCAGAGACTGCGGGGAGAAGGAGCGCGCACCGATGTGTGGCGTTCCGTTTCATGCGTCGGAGGGGTACATTGCAAAGCTGATTGCAAAGAATTATAAGGTCGCCATCTGTGAGCAGACCGAGGATCCCGCCACCGCCAAGGGCCTGGTTACGCGGGAGGTAATCCGTGTTGTGACCCCCGGAACGCTATTGGAGAGCAGTATGCTCCCCGCCCGGCAGAATAATTTTCTCTGTGCGGTGTACATGGGGGAGAATGAGTCCGGTATCTGCTTCGGTGATTCCTCTACGGCAGAGGTGTTTGCCACCTCCTTCCGGGGCGCAAACCGCGATGCGGAGCTGAAAAACGAGCTTGGCTCCTACGCGCCGCGCGAGGTCATCTGCAATCTGTGCGGTGCCAACATGGGAGAGGTCGGAGAATTCCTTGCCGCACGGGAGGGCGTGCTTCTGACCGACGCACAGGCGGAACGGTTTGAAGAGAGCGGTGCGAGGGAACGGGTCGAACGCCAGTTTTCGGGACAGCTCCGGGAGGAACAGCTGGAGGATCGTGCGCTGATCCGTGCGGTGGGCGCATTGCTCGGCTATCTTCAGGACACCCAGAAGGGCGACATTTCCTACATCCGCCAGCTGCACGTTTATTCCGGCGGACAGTATCTGGAGATGGATGTCAACACCCGGAGAAATCTGGAGCTGACCGCGGCAATGCGGACAAAAGACCGCAAGGGAAGTCTGCTTTGGGTGCTGGACAAGACCGTGACCTCTCCCGGCGCGCGGATGCTGTACCATTGGGTCGAGCATCCTTTGCTCAGCCCGGCGGCAATCGCGGCGCGGCAGAGCGCCGTGGAGGAGCTGTGCGGCAATTTCCTGTTGCGGCGGGAACTGACCGAAGAGCTTTCCCATGTGCTGGATCTGGAACGCCTGATCACACGGGTCATTTACGGAAACGCAAACGCCAAGGATCTGCGCGCCGTCTGCAATACCGCGGCGGTACTTCCGCAGGTGCGGAGCCTGTTGGAAAAGTGTACGAGCGAAAAGCTGTCCCGCATTTTCCGGGAGCTGGATCCGCTGACCGATCTGTATGACCGCCTCTCCCGTGCCATTGTGGAGGATCCCCCGGCGCTCATCCGGGACGGCGGATTTATCGCGGAGGGGTACAACGCGGAGCTGGACGAGCTGAACGCCATCCGCCATGACGGAAAGAGCTGGGTCAAAAAGCTGGAGGCGGAGGAGCGGGAAAAGACCGGTATCCGCACTTTGCACGTCGGCTACAACCGCGTGTTCGGATATTACATCGAGGTTTCCAAATCCTTCATGGATCAGGTGCCGGAGAACTACATCCGCAAGCAGACGCTTACCAACGGGGAGCGCTATATCACGCAGGAGCTAAAGGAGCTGGAATATAAGATTCTCGGCGCGGAGGATCGCATCAGCGCGCTGGAATACAACCTGTTCCGGGAGCTGTGCGACTTCGTATCGGCGGAAAGCGTCCGGGTACGGACGACCGCGGCGCTTTTGGCAGAGCTGGACGTCTATCTGTCCCTCGCGGCAGTGGCAACCAAAAACAATTACGTGCGCCCGGAGGTGGATCCCGGCGACCGGATCGAGATCAGGGACGGACGGCATCCGGTCGTGGAGCAGTTCGTAAAGGACAGCTACTTTGTCCCGAACGATACCGAGCTGGATACCGGGCATCAGCGCCTGATGCTCATCACTGGACCCAATATGGCTGGAAAATCGACCTATATGCGGCAGGTGGCACTCATTGTCATCATGGCGCAGATCGGTTCGTTTGTTCCTGCGGCAAGCGCACATATCGGCATTGTCGATAAGGTGTTTACGCGCGTCGGAGCGTCGGACGACCTTGCCTCCGGGCAGTCCACCTTTATGCTGGAGATGAACGAGGTGTCCTACATTCTCCGCAACGCCACCCGCAACAGCCTGATTATATACGACGAGGTGGGGCGCGGCACATCCACCTTCGACGGCATGAGCATTGCCCGCGCCATCGTCGAATATACCAACAGCCGCAAGATCGGAGCCAAAACGCTTTTTGCCACACACTATCACGAGCTGACCTCCATGGAGGAGGAATTCGACGGCATCATCAATTATAACATTGCCGCCAAAAAGCGGGGAGACAGCATCACCTTCCTGCGCAAGATTGTCCGCGGCTCCACCGACGACAGCTACGGCATCGAGGTCGCAAAGCTGGCAGGACTGCCAAACGAGGTCATCCGGCGCGCACGCGAGGTGCTTGCTTCGGTGGAAAGCACGTCCCGTGCCGTCAGCGAGGCGGATACGGGAAAGCCGATGGGAAAAAGAAAGACCGTGCAGGAGGACGAGGGAGCCATTTCGCTGGACGACTGCATCAACGAGCAGATCGTGGCGGAGCTGAAGGCAACCGACCTCAACACGCTTTCCCCGTTTGAATGCATGTCGTTTTTGTTTGACCTGAAAAAGAGGCTGAACTGAGAGAACCGGGAAAAAGCGAAAGCGTCAGATCCCGTTTTTCCGGGAAGGATAAGAGGAAAGGAGATATTCGATGGGAAAGATCAACGTCCTGCCGTTCGCGGTTGCAAACCTGATTGCCGCCGGAGAAGTGGTGGATCGCCCTGCGTCCGTCATCAAAGAGCTGATGGAAAATGCCATCGACGCGGGAGCCACCCGCATCGTTGTGGAGATTCAGAACGGAGGAGTGACCCTGATGCGTGTGTCGGACAACGGTTGCGGCATTTCTCCGGAGGATCTTCCGGTCGCCATCCGGCGGCACGCCACCAGTAAAATTCAGACTGCGTCGGATCTGGAGGGCATCACCACCCTCGGCTTCCGCGGCGAAGCGCTTGCGGCTATCGCGGCGGTATCCGACCTGCGGATTCTCTCAAGGGTGCCGGGGAGCGGCATGGGAGCGGTGCTGGAGGCGCACGGCGGCAACATTGCCGGCATCTGTGAGCAGGGTTGTGCCGCAGGAACTACCGTCATCGTGGAGAACCTGTTTTCCAACGTTCCCGCCCGCCGCAAATTTCTCAAGAAGGACGTGACCGAGACCATGGCGGTCACCATGAACGTCGAAAAGGTCGCTCTTTCTCATCCGGAAATCGCCGTCCGCCTGATTACGGACGGGAACACCAAGCTGGAGACCGCCGGGGACGGGAACCTGCAAAACACGATTTACGCCGTGTTCGGCAAGGAGTTTTCTTCAAAGCTGATTGCGGTGGAAAGCGATAATGACGGCGTTTCCGTGCGCGGATTCATCGGACGCACCGATAACTTCCGGGCAAATCGGAACTACCAGAATTTTTTCATCAACGGCAGATACGTCAAAAGCAAGACCGCGGCGGCAGCGCTGGAGCAGGCATACACCTCCTACATTCCGCCCGAAAAATTCCCGTGCTGTGTATTGTTTCTCGGACTGAATCCCGCACGGGTCGATGTCAATGTCCACCCGGCAAAGCTGGAGGTCAAGTTCTCCAACGAGCGGGTGGTGTTTGAGGCGATTTATTACAGTGTCCGCACGGCGCTGGAGGGGAATAAGACCCGTCCCTCCATGCAGCTGGAGGTCGGAAGCGGGAGCCGACGCCCCTTCGGTGGCATCCGGATGTCCGACGTGGCGATTCCGTTGCCTGAGGGACGCGGCGAGAGTCTTGCCAAGCGGCAGCTTTCCTACGATCAGGAGGGAAGAACCCAACCGCAGCCCCAGCCGCGTATGACGGCGCAGGAGTACCGGAACCTGTATGTCCCCGGGCAGAAACAGCCGATCCCGAAAGAAGGAGACGCCCCGGCACCGGGAATTCCGAAAGCACCGGCAACCTCTTTTCCGGCGACACCGTCTCCGGTGACGGTACCTCCCCGCGAGGAGCCGTCGGAAACCGGAACGGAAGCTGCTGTGCCGCAGTCTCCGGCAACTTCTACCGCACCGGTGTCTCCGGAACGGGAACGCACAAACGCAGAAGCGCCCACCCCGCCGCCTGCTGCCGTTCCCACCGGAGCTATGCCGCACGTGACGGAAACGGAGCCGTGGCAAAAGACTTTCGCTGACCTTCCGGACGGAGCCGCGCCGGAACCGGACCCCAGACTCCGCGCACCGGAGCCGCCGATCCCGGCAGCCCCGCTCTCGCCGGAGCAAACAACCGGGGCAACGACCGGGCAGACAATCGCGCCGGAGTCGGAACCCTGTGCGCCGTCCCCCGATCTCCCGCCCTACCGGATTCTCGGCGAGGTGTTCCGCACCTATGTCATCGTCGAGACCGGAGAAAAGATCCTTCTGGTGGACAAGCACGCCGCACATGAGCGGATTCTGTTCGAACAGCTCAAGGCGGGGCTTGCCAGGACGGAGACGGTTTCTCAGCTTCTGATGTTTCCCATGGAGGTCATGATGACCAGCGGAGAGGTTGAGGCGCTGAAGGAATACGCGGAGGAGCTGGAAAAGATCGGTTTTTCCCTGCGTTTCGCACGGAATACCGTTTCGGCAGATGCAATTCCGGAGGGCATCGCGTCCTCCGCCGTGCCGGAAATGCTGCAGACCATGGCAGGCAGAATCCTCAACGCCACGGGAAGCGTTCGCCTTACCCGCGACATCATTTTTGAAAAGGCGTTGTACCAGGCGGCGTGCAAAGCGGCAATCAAGGCAGGAAGGGACTACGCCGACGAGCACATCGCATGGATTATCGCCAAACTGATGGAACTGCCCGATATCACCTTCTGCCCGCACGGCCGTCCCGTTGCGCTGGAAATCACCCATTCCAATCTGGATCGGCAGTTCGACCGTACCGGATTCTGAAAATCGGGCATTCCCGCAGAGGAGCCAAAGCAGGAAATGCCGCTTTTCGGAGCGGCATGCATCAGCCGCCATCACTTCCAAAAAACGAACCGTTCCGGAAGACCGGATCAAAAAAACCTTGTCTCAACGGGCATCGCTTCCGCCTGTTTGCGGTTGTGACCCTTGAAAAATAAAAAACGGCGCGGGCTGTGCTCCCGCGCAAGGAAAGGATTTCATTCATCTATGTCTGAAAAACTGCTGAACAAGTACGAGATTCTGACCACGGACGGACGTGCCCGCCGCGGTGTTCTCCACACGGTGCACGGGGACATTCAGACCCCCGTGTTCATGAACGTGGGAACCTGCGGAGCCATCAAGGGCGGCATCAACACCGTGGAGCTGAAAAAGCTGGACTGCCAGGTCGAGCTTTCCAACACCTACCACCTGCATCTGCGGCCGGGAGACGGACTGATTTATGACATGGGCGGACTGCGCAAATTCATGAACTGGGAAGGGCCGGTGCTGACCGACAGCGGCGGATTCCAGGTGTTTTCGCTGGCAAAGCTCCGCAAGATTACCGAGGAGGGCGTCCGCTTCCGGTCACATCTGGACGGGAGCCTTGTCTTTATGGGACCTGAGGAGAGCATGCAGATTCAGTCGCATCTGGCATCCACCATTGCCATGGCATTCGACGAGTGCGTCGAGAACCCGGCAACCTATCCCTACTGCAAGCAGAGCATGGAGCGCACCTACCGGTGGCTCGTGCGTTGCCGCGCGGAAATGGATCGGCTCAACGCCCTGCCCGATACACTCAACCCGAATCAGATGCTTTTCGGCATCAATCAGGGCGGAACGTATGAGGATCTGCGCATCGAGCATATGCACATGATTTCCGAAGTTCCCTGCGAGGGATATGCCATCGGAGGGCTTGCCGTCGGAGAACCGACCGAGGAAATGTACCGCATCATCGACGCGGTGGAGCCGCATATGCCGAAGGACAAGCCCCGGTATCTCATGGGTGTTGGAACCCCCTGCAACATTCTGGAAGCCATCCATCTCGGCGTGGATTTCTTCGATTGCGTCATGCCCACCCGCAACGCCCGGCACGGCAACGTGTTCACCTGGCACGGGAAAATGAACCTGACCAACGAAAAGTATGCGCGCGATCCCCGACCGATCGACGAGACCTGCGAGTGCCCCGCATGCCGGAACTACAGCCGCTCCTACCTGCGGCATCTGCTCAAGGCAAAGGAGACCGTCGGCATGACCATGGCAGTGTCGCACAACCTGTTTTTCTATAACCGGCTCACCCGCAAAATCCGTGAGGCACTGGACGGAGGCTGTTTCGAAAGCTTCTATCAGAAGTACCGCAATATCCTCGGTGAGCGCGTGGACGACTGAAAACAGACCGGAACCGAACCGAAAAAAACGCAAAAAAACACATCTTCCGGTTACAACGCAATTGCTTTTTTGACGCACGGTTCCGCTATGCTCCCGCCGCCTGACCGGCATGCGCGGGATGTGCACCCCAAAATCTTCTTGTCCGGCAGAAAGAAGGAAAACCCATCTTGTGCACAGATCCGTGAAAAACGGACAGCGGAAATCAAAAAGAACCTCCTATGGTATTTCTGAAAGTACCATAGGAGGTATTTGTTATGTCAAAAGAATACGGTAAACCAAAAAGAACACGAAAAAGAAATCTTTTTGTCAGCGCCTGCTCCCGCCGCCCGGCTTTTTCGGATGCCGGGAACGCCCGCCTCGGGGGTATCACGGGGGTGAGCACATGTGCAATCCGGGACAAAGGCAGGGGGGACCGCATAACTGCGACAACCCCAAACAGCGGACTGTCCGAAGGCTGCGGAGCCGAACAGCAAGGAGTGCGCCGCATCTTGCGGCACACTTTTCCGTGCGACGTTTTTCTGTTGACCGGCGGGAAGTCCTGGTTTTCATTCCCCGACAGCCTTGGGATGCGGGAATCAGGATTCCCGGCGGGAGCGGGCGCTGTGCCGGATCTGTGCCCAGAGGATGATTGCCGCCTGCGCCGGAATTCCGATCAGGAAAATCATCCACATATTGTACCGCAGAAGCTGCAGATAAACTGCCGCAAGAATCGTCCAGCAGAACACCGAGCGGAAGATCAGCGCGCAGACGGTGAAATGCCAACGGCTGCTGAACAGTGCAAGAATCAAAGCCGATACCGGAACCGCCCAGATGAAGGCGAGCCAGTAGATTCTTCCCGTGGAAACCGCCGAATAAGTACAGACCGCAGTAGCAATCAGCCAGACGATGGCAACCGCCAGAAGCTCCACTCCGATCCGGAAGCCAAGCTCTCCCCTGGCAGGGGACTGAAACTCCTGCTGCTCCTCCATGGCATTTTCCGTTACGAAAAAATCCAGCGTGACGCCGAACAGCTCAGAAAGCTGCACCAGCACCTTCAGATCCGGCAGCGCGTCACCCCGTTCCCATTTGGAAACCGACTTGTCGGAATAATGAATCCGTTCGGCAAGCTCTGCCTGCGTCCATTTTCTGGATTTGCGCAATTCTGTCAGGTTGTGTGCGACAATCTCTTCCATCGGTTTTTCCACTTCCGTTCAGCCACCTTTTTTCGTATTTTCGTTTGTCAGGATTCTTTTTTCTCTTCCTCTTTTTTCTCCGCGGTTTTCTCTTTGCGCGCGGCAAGATCCTCCCGGTAGCTCCTCAATTGGTCAAAGAGATTGGAGTTGCCCCGGAAAGCGAAAACAAAGTGACGCAGGCGTACTTTTCCGGTTGCGTCCCTGATCCGGTCGGCAATGTTGTTTTTGAACTCCTCCAGGCGGACGACAATGTTCTGTTCCTTGGCAAAGCGGCGCAGACGGGTCAGCAGCTGGACGGAGCAGGCAAAATCAATGCAGAACACGCCGAAGAAAAAGCCGATCACAAAGGAGAACGCCAGATTCCCGAACAGCCAGCTGACGGCGCTCATCATGTACGGGTGAATGACAAAGAGATAGAGGGCGCCGAGGAGCGTCCAGTAGAGGGAGAACTGCGGGCAGATGATCCCTTCAATGTTGCCCCAGCGGTCGCTGTAGTCCCAGAGCTTGACCTTCATTCCGACAATAAAAATCTTTCCGGCGATGTACTCAATTGCCGTCATTGCAAGTCCCATGAGAAGAATTTGCAGCACTTTGCGCAAAACGGCATTTCCGATCATCGGAAAATCCACATGTGCAAGCAAAAACAGCAGGCACAGCCCGAAGCCGTACAGCGGCAGATAGGGACCTGTCAGAAATCCGGGATTGATCCATTTCTTTGCCGAAACGAACCGCCGGAAAAACAGCTCCAGCACCCATCCGATGGTGCTTCCGAGATAGAACAGAAAGGCGAAAGTCAGAAACAGTTGCATGATATCCTCCGTTTTTGGAATTCCGGTCAGATCGGATCCTCCGACCGATCCGGCTCCTCCGTGTCCGCGTCCGGGTCGATAATGACCTCTACCTGCGGGATGAAGCCCTTGGCGATTCTGCCGCGGTTGGAGTGTCTGGTATAGAAATATCCGATCACGGCAAAGAGCAGGGCGCCGGCAAAGTCCACTATCAAATCCTTCATGGTATCAAGCAGTCCGATATCCAGATATCCGTCAACGGTGTAGATCTCCCCGTTGGCGGTTGTGATCACGGTCTGCGTAATTTCCCGGATGACCTTCGGAGCCTGACCGTCCGGATTCATCTCCGCACTGGAGATCACGCTGACAACAAAATCCTTTTGCATGTCGGTACGGAACAGCATGTCCATGCCGAATTCAAAGAACTCCCATACGACGCCCACCGTGACCGCGAAGCAGACGGCAACCAGGGAGAGGAAGAACGGGGAGAGGCTGAAATTCACCTTCCGGTGCCGGTTGAAAATATCCGCCAGCGAAAAACCGAACGCCGCAAACATGAACCCGCTGGTATAGTGGAGCATGTTGTCCCAGAAGGGAAACTTTGTATAGTATTCCCCGATCTCGCCGAGAATATTGGCACAGAACACAAACAGAACAACCAGAATCTCCAGCGTGGTCGGAAGCTTGATGCGAAAGCTTTCCTCCACAAAGGTGGGAATCAGGAAAAGAATCAGCGTCAGCACTGCAGTGAAGGTGCTTTCAAAGTGCCCACGCAGAGCGGTGAGAACAATGACCGCAACGGTAATCAGCTCCATCACCGTATAGACGGCAAAGCAAACCTTGTTGGCATGTACCTTTTTGGAAAAGCGTTTGAAAAATTCGCGAACGGGATGCCGATGCGGCTTTTTTCCGTTTTCGGCGAATGACCGGTTTGGTTTTTTCATGGGATTTTCCTCCGTTTTTGGCTGTTTTGAAGTCCGGTAAGAATCTCCGGATCCGCAATCTGCCACGATTCCTCTTTATTTTACCATCGGAGGCCGGCTTTGTCAATCGTTTTTCAAAATCCGTTGCAAAGGAACGGGAAAACAACCCGCGGTGCCGTTTTCCGGATATCGAACCCTGTATCTTAAGAAAGAGCACAGCACTGCACGGATCCGCTTGCACACGGTATTCCGCCGATTTTTCCGAAAAACAGAAAAAGCGGATTGCCAACCGGAGCATCCGGATGCAACCCGCTTTTTATAAAAGAGGAACAGGAGAGCCGTTTATCAACGCCCCATCCGTTCAAAGCTTCAGAATCTTCTGCGGAACACCAGCTTGCGCGTGGTAATCAGCTGAACGACGATGAACACAACGGAGAGCGCCGCGGCAATACAAAGTGCCGCAACCGAGGTGTCCAGCTTTAAAAAGTCCGCCTTGGTAATGACCTGGGAAAGGAAATCCACAATCAGGAATCCGCCGACCGCAGAGGAAATGACGATAAACACATAACGGACGATGTAAACAGAGATCAGCGCCAGCAGAAGACCCGCACCCAGTGCCAGAACCTTGTTGCCGTCCAGATAGAATAGCCCCGTGCTGATACCGATCAGTGTAATTTCCGCAAACATCACATAGGAAAATTTCCGGAATGCAAGACCAAGGAACAGAAGTGCAAAGACTCCGCCCATGACGTACTTGACCCAGCCCAGCATTTCATAATCCGTCATCTTGGAGTTGATGAAAGCAACAATCTCCGTTCCGATGCAGTAGCCGATTGCACCGAAGCTTAAAGACATGAACAGCTTGATAAACTTATAGCCGCAGATACCGAGGAAAATCGCGATTGCCACTCCGAGGATATAAAGCACCAGGGAGGGCAGATGAATTTTGTCCGCGAAGGAGGAAACCTTGGCGTTGATGTCGGAAAGAACGGAAAAGACATCTCTTCCCATCCGGTCAGCGCCGAAAAGAAAATCCAGCATACCGATACTCCTTTCTGTATAAGAAGAACTTGATATGCTTATTATACAACGAAAAACCGCGGTTTGTCAATAGGTTGACCGCGGTTTTTCGCAAAAAAACGAAAAGTACGTCACGAGGGGCGCTCCTCCCCGTAAACCTCGCGGTATTTCGCAAGACAAAGCTCCTGATTCCGCTTCAGCATATTCCGCTCGTTTTCCCGCAGGGAGGCGTTGGGATCCGGATAAATGGGCGGCATCACATGCACGGTATATTTCTGCATGGGAAAGCCGTATTCGTCCGGCTTGTCCTGATCCTCCATGGTAACAAAGCAGGGAATGACCGGAACCATGTTTTTGGCGGCATAGAAGAACGCGCCCGGCTTGAAGGGGCGGACCTTCCGGTAATTCCACCACATGGCTTGCTCCGGATAGATCAGTACAAGGTCTCCCCGCCGGAGGATGGTTCCAAGCGCCTCTCCGAAGAGACGCGTGGTCTTGAGGTTGGTGCTCAGGGGGAGCGTATCACAGTTTTTCATCAGAAATCCGATGACCCCCGGAAGAAAGAAATTGGAGCCCTTGATAACCCGGTAAAACCGGTGCTTCCCCGGAACCCGGTCGGCAACCTCCTTGATGGCGAGGTTTTCGTATTTGCTGAAATGGTTTCCGGTCAGGATGGCGCCGCCGCGGATTTCCTTCAGGTTTTCCTCTCCTACCACGGTCATCTGCAGCTCCCGCCGGAACTTTCTCTGACAGACCGCCGCCAGCCGCCGCGCCCAAAAGGTTTTCCAGCGGCTGGAGAATTTCTTTCGCAGATAATCAACCTCGTCCGGTGCCAGCGGATGTCCGGGCGGATCCGGCTCCACATCCACATAGTAGCTCTCTCCGCCCGCGGCTTCCAGTTGACGGATCCGCTCCAGAATCGCCAGACGCTCCTCCGATTTTTCTTCAGCCTTCATATGCGGCTTCTCCCGGAAAGTCCTCGTCCGGCATTGGGACAGAAATGTGCAAAAGGCTGTTGAAGTTGCGGTCGGATGTCGCAATCCGGCGCGCTGAGGCATGAAGTGTCCGGTTGGCTTTTTTGTGCTCCTGCCGCCCCTTCCTGCCGAAGTCCTTCTGCATCTGTCGGAGCTGTGCGAAGAAAGGGGTCCGCTCCGCGTACTTCCAGAAATACTCCTGGTAGCAGACGTTGCGGTAGAGCCAGGGCTTGAAGAACATGTTGTAGTGCACCAGTTTCGGAACGCCGTAATAATCGCGGTCAAGCGACATTTTGTTCCATCCTTTTTCCAGATAGAGCACCTGCCCGCGGCAGATCACGTTCAGGTAATCCTGATCCGGCGCAATGGTGTCAAAATGATAGGTCTGCAAAAGATGGGAAAACTGACCGGAAATTCTCTGCCGGCGGAACTCCGTAAGGTTCATCAGGAGCACGCCGGAATTGAAATATTTGCGCGGCGCGATTCCTAGCCCTGCCTCGGCATAATCGCGGAAATCTCTGTGACCGTTCACCACGTCATCCGGAACGGCACCCAGAACGCAGTTACCGAGTTCCACCCGGTACAGCTCCGAAATGTCCCCGTTGACCGCAATGTCGGCGTCCAGATACAGCGCCTTGTCATACTCCGGGAACAGCTCCGCGATGAAAAGCCGGTAGTAAATGGCAAGCGTGTAATAATCCCGCAGATGCATCCGCTCTGCCAAAGGGGCAATCTCGGCGGAAACGTTGACGGAAAGAATTTGTACGTTCTCCTGCTGCATTTCCAGAATCGGGGCAAACAGGGAAGGGGTTAGCCCCATGTTGAGAATGTGAATTTTATAAACATCGTCCGGGGAGGCGTTGTCAATCAGGGATCTTACGGAAACTGCCAGAAACGGAAGGTATCCGTCGTCCGACGCAAAGAACACCGGAATTACAGTCTGCTTTTTCATACGTTTTTTTCTCCTCTCTTTTGGAAGGGGTAACGGAATTTGTTATCAAAGATATACCACCGGAAAGCATCCTGTGCACCGGGGGGTTACGAAAAATTTTTACGGAAGCCCTGCTTTACGGGCGGAACAGCTCCGGGACATTTGCCCGGCGGCTGAGATATTCGTCCAGCACCGCGTCATAGCGGTGCGTGTGCAGTTCATTGTGCACCCGTTCCACATCCCAAGGCTTGATATTGCGGGTATGGAACCACGGAAGCCAGAGAATATTCATGGAAAAATGACGGATCAGCGTGTCGCTCCGATCCTTTTTTTGTTCATTGAACCGCCGCGGGAGGATCTTCCTCCGCCGCACCAACCGGTTCAGTGCCGTCTGATCCGGCAGAAAGATTTTTTTCTCCGCGCAGGCATCCAGCGCCCGGCGGAACAGTAAGGTCTGCCGGATGCGGTTCAGCTGCAGCAGCATCACACCGGAATTGATATAATTGATTCCGAAGAAATGACAGCCGTAATGGTCCCGCACCGCCGCATATTCACAGTCCGAAAGCTCTACCAGGTACAACTCCGCAATGTCCCCGCAGAGCACCGTATCGGTATCCAGATAGATGATTTTGTCCGGAAGTTGCGGAAAGCGGTCGGCGTACAGCCGGAGAAAACAGTAGGGCGTATAGGAGGTTGCCTCATTGGGAGAGTGCAACAGGGTTTCGCGGTACATCTGCCCCGCCTCCAGAAGCGTTACCCGGCTTTGTGCGTTGGCTTCCCGGCAGAGTGTCTCCAGATAGACCCGCTGTGTCTCGTCGATCGGGGCAAAGCGCGGATCCAGATCCCGCAGATCCATCGTCAGAAGATATACATCCAGCGGATCCCTGCGGTATTTTGTTACGGAAAGGAGAGAAATCACAATTCCGTCAAACATTGCCCGGTTGCCCGCATACAGAATCGGCACTGTCATGCTTCCGCCTCCTCCGCAGTGTTCTCTTCTTCCTCCTTCAGATACCGGATGGGGGAATAGGTGCTGTTCTGTGATGCGCGCCGGCACATGGCTTCATAGACGGTATCGCGCAATTGCTTCTCCTGCGCCCGCATCGGAAGCGCCGGATCGGCGGAAAACGGACCGTCCACGAACAGCGTCACCTTCGGTGTTTTTCCGAACCGCCGCTTCCGGTAGGTCACAGTGGTAACAAAAACCTTTGCACCGTACCGCACGGGATAGCGGAAGGAGGTGCTGTCAAAGGGGCGGATGCCCGTGTAGTACGGCCAGACGTGCGCCTCCGGATAAATGACCACGCAGTTTCCGTTCCGGATGCGGGTCTCAATGGCGCCGAGAAACGGGCGCATCCCGTCAAAGGTCGTCGGAATCGGAATGGCGCCGCACATCTGCACATAATTTTCCGCCCCCGGCGTGGAGACATTGTCGGCATGAACGATGACATAACTCCGCTTCGGAAATCCGACCAGATTCGGCAGAAAAGCATCCCCCGCCAAAAGCGTGTGATTGCCGTAGAGAAAGCAACCCTCCCGTCCTGCCTGACGCAACGCCTTACGGTTGACGATTTTCAGATGAAACCGGATTTTGCTGTAAAGAAACGCAAACGGGAGCATAATAACATGGTAGACAAAAAAGGATGCGGCGTTCCAGAACGGATTTTTGTGCAGATAAGGATAATCCGCCCCGATCGTGCGGGTCTCTTTCCGGATGCCGGAAAAATCATCCGTTTTCTCATTGCGGTACCGGACGGTTTTCGGCGCGGCTTCTGCGTATTTCTTTTTCCTTTCCGTGCTTTTCATGCCGGTACTCCTTTCTCCCTGATGAATCCGGAACAGAGACGCGCTCCGGGATCTTTCAAAAAGCAAAATTCCCGTCGGCTTTTCAAAATGAATTCTTTCGGAGCGGAGTTTTTTCTGTGCCGCTCCTACAAAACATTGCCCGCCGGACTCCGATGCTGTGCCGGACTCCGATGCTGCGCCGGACTTTGCTGTTGCCGACTTTGAACTCCGGCGGAACTCCGGCGCCGCTGTCGCACCCCAAGGTTGCCCGTCGGAGTTTCCCTGTCCGGGTCGTCAAGGTGAGTATACCCATCCTTGGCGCGGAAAGCAACCTACTTCGCCTTTTCTATCTTCTATCCTTTGATTCTACTCTTCTATCTGCGGTAGAATGGGACTCTACCGGCAGTAGAATTGCCGTTTTTGAGCTGCTTTTACGTTGAAAAGTGCTTCTTTGCACCTTTTTGAAAGAACCGGAGCCGGTAATCGAAAAAATGCGGAATTCTTTACGACCCGAAGAAAAAACTTCCGCAAACCGTTTTTTTGGCTTGCGGAAGCTTTTTGTTATGAGAAGTATCCGGGCAAAAGGTGTTATGCGTTGCTTTCTCCCTGCTTTTTCAGAAAATCCTCCAGATAAGCAACCTGCTGATCCACGGAAGCCGGGGAGGTGCCGCCGGCACTGTTCCGACGTTCCACACAGGCGGAAAGAGAAATTTCCCGGTAAATATCCTCGTCGAACAGCCCGGAGAAGGATCGGTATTCTTCCAATGTCATGGTTTCCGGCACCTTGTCCTCGGCGATGCATTTCGCGACGATTTCTCCGGAAATGTGATAAGCCGTGCGGAAGGGCATCCCTTTCCGTACCAGATAATCGGCAATGTCCGTTGCGTTGATGAATCCTTTCCGCGCCGCGCGGAGCATCTGCTCCGGATTTGCTTTCATTGCGGAGAGCATCGGGACCATCACATCCAGACACATGCGCACCGTGTCACAGGCATCAAAGACCGATTCCTTATCCTCCTGCATGTCCTTGTTGTATGCCAGCGGCAATCCCTTCATTACGGTCAGAAGCGCGAACAGATCCCCGTAAACCCTTCCGGTTTTCCCCCGGACCAGTTCTGCCATGTCCGGATTTTTCTTTTGCGGCATGATGGAAGAGCCGGTGGTAAAGCGGTCCGGCAGGTCGATGAACCGGAACTCCCAGCTTGAAAAGAGAACCAACTCCTCACAAAGCCGTGACAGGTGCATCATCAGAATGGAAAGTGTGCTCATCAGCTCTATACAGAAGTCCCGGTCTGAAACGCCGTCCAGACTGTTGAGGCAAATTCCGTCAAAGCCGAGCGTCCGCGCTTCCGCCGCCCGGTCGGTCGGATAGGTTGTTCCCGCCAGTGCACAGCATCCGATGGGGGAGAGATTCATTCGCCTGCGGCAGTCCGACAGGCGGTCGCAGTCCCGCAGAAACATCATGGCATACGCCATCAGGTAGTGCCCGAAAGTGATGGGCTGCGCCCGCTGCAGATGTGTATACCCCGGCATGACCGTCGCACGGTAGCACTTTGCCTGCGTGTCAAGGACTTCCAGCAGTCCGAGAAGGCGGGAGCGGATACCGTCGGCTTCCTCCCGCAGATACATCCGCAGATCCAGAGCCACCTGATCATTCCGGCTGCGTGCGGTGTGCAGTTTCTTCCCGATGTCTCCCAGACGCTTGGTCAGCACCTCCTCCACAAACATGTGGATGTCCTCGCACGAGGAGTTCACCGACAATGTTCCCGCCTCCAACTCGGACAGAATCTGTTGCAGTCCCGCGATCAGAGCCTCCGCTTCCGTTTCCGCAATGATTCCCTGCGCCCCCAGCATGGAGGCGTGCGCGATGCTTCCCAGAATATCCTGGCGGTACATCCGGGAATCAAACCGGATGGAAGAATTGAAATCATCGGCAATCCGATCGGTGACACCGTCCGTTCTGCCTGCCCACATTTTTGCCATAGTTCCGGCTCCTTCCGACGGATTCCCGCCCGGCAGATTTTTTCTGTCCGCTGGGCGGGAATCATTTTGTTTGTTTTTTGTTTACCGTTTGTTTCTGATTTATTCCGAATCTGTTTTTCTTTTTGAAATCAGATTCCGTTTTTCGCTTTCATTTTTGCATAAACCTTCGTGGGAAGCCCGTAAAGGTTGATAAATCCGGCAGAGTCCGCCTGATTGTAGACCTCGTCCTCGTCAAAGGTTGCGATTTCGGGGTCGTACAGGGAATACGGGGAGGCCACGCCCGCACCTATCAGGTTGCCTTTGTAAAGCTTCAGCCTGACATCTCCGGTCACGGTCTGCTGGGTACTTTTCACGAACGCGAGAATCGCCTCGGTCAGCGGTGTGAACCACTGCGCCGTATAAACCAGCTCTGCCAGCTTTTGCGCCACGTGAGCCTTGAAGTGCGCCGTTTCCCGATCCAGGCAAAGCGTTTCCAGAATGCTGTGTGCGCGGTAGAGAATGGCTCCGCCGGGGGTTTCGTAAACGCCGCGGCACTTCATGCCGACCAGACGGTTTTCCACAATATCCAACAGCCCGATTCCGTTTTCGCCGCCCAGCTTGTTCAGCGTTTTTACCAGCGTTACGGAATCCATGTTCTGACCGTTGACCGCGGTGGGAATACCTTTTTCAAAGTGAAGGGTGACATAGGTTGGCGTATCCGGCGCCATCTCCGGGGAAACGCCCATCTCCAGAAATCCGGGTTTGTTGTACTGCGGCTCATTGGAGGGATCCTCCAGATCCAAGCCCTCATGGGACAGGTGCCAGATGTTTTTGTCCTTGGAATAATTGGTTTCCCGACTGATCTTCAGCGGCACATGATGTGCTTCTGCATAGTCGATTTCTTCCTCCCGCGATTTGATGTCCCACTCACGCCAGGGGGCGATGATCGGGATATCGGGAGCAAACGCTTTGATTGCAAGTTCAAACCGCACTTGGTCATTGCCTTTTCCGGTACAGCCGTGGCAGATGGCATCTGCGCCCTCTGCAAGCGCGATTTCGGCAATCCGCTTGGCAATCGGCGGACGGGCAAATGCGGTGCCGAGCATATAATCCTCATAGAGCGCTCCTGCCTGCACACAGGGGAACACATAGTTCTCCAGAAATTCCTTGGTCAGGTCCTCAATATAGAGCTTGGAGGCACCGGTTTTGAGCGCCTTTTCCTCCAGTCCGTCCAGCTCTCCTTCCTGTCCTACATTTCCGGAGACTGCAATGATTTCCGGATTGTTGTAGTTTTCCTTGAGCCACGGAATGATGATGGAGGTATCCAGTCCTCCGGAATAGGCGAGTACGATCTTTTTGTATGTTTTCTTCGGATGAATTGCGTTCATGGGTAGGTACATCCTTTCTTCTGTCCGGCAAAGCTTGCTTCGAATGGCTTCGCGCCGGCTGATTTTGTTCTGCAATTATTGTATCATATTGCGGATAAATATTCAATACAATTTTTTATATTTTATTATTTTCTACTTTTTGATTCAATTTGCTTGCAACGACACAGAATTATATGGTATAAACGCCCATTGTTTCTTGAATATTATGTATTATTATTCATTTTTGCGGAAGAATAGAAAAAACAGGGGGAGAACCAGACAGAATCCGGAAGCTGCGAACCGATACAGTGCATAAAGTTTCCCGGAGCCGGCGGCGGGAGACGCGGAGACCATTTCAACGTTGCGGTGGCACGCCTGACGACCGTAAAGAAAAACATTTTTCCGGCGCCGCACAAGCATCCCGGTTCCCTTTCAATTGGTAGGATGCAGGCAAAGCCTGCGCGGGGTCGACCCGCCCGTTTGTGCGGGGGGCGGCGCATCAGGTAGAGGCACCGACGAGCGCTTTTTTAAGAGAGAGGCACCAGTACCACAAACAAAAAATCCGGCGGGGGAAAACCGCCGGGATGGTTGTGCAGGTTCCTTAGAAGCGGGCGGGTAGACCCCGCCCCTACGAGGGAGAGGGGATTCCGACGTTTGACGGAAGCCGGATGCGTAATGACAAATAGGATTTTTTCGCCCGGCGGAAGCCGATATGAAAATGAAAAATAACCGCAATGTAAAACAAATTTTCCGGCGGTGCACAAGAGTTCCGTTTTTTCCAAAGTCGGTAGGGGCGGGGTCAACCCGCCCGTTTGTGCGGGGGGGTGCGGCGCATCAGGTAGGGGCACCGACGAGCGCATCCGATTGTCCGATTTACCGCGCAAGAGAAAAACAAAATCCGGCGGGGGAAAACCGCCGGGATAGTTGTGCAGATTCCTTAGAAGCGGGCGGGTAGACCCTGCCCCTACGAGGTAGAGGGGATTCCGACGTTTGACAGGAGCCGGAAGCGTAATATGCAGATGGGATTTTTGCCCAACAGGAGCGGGGGCGGAGTGAAAAACGGGATTTTTTGTCCGGCAGAAGCCAGATGCATAATGGAAAATGATCGGTTTTCGATGTCGGAAAGATTTCCATTGGGCGGA
>CAKSPO010000022.1 GCA_934481515.1 uncultured Eubacteriales bacterium | reverse complement strand
CAGGATCTGTTGCTGTATCTTGCCGGTGCCTTGGTTTTCCTGCTCCTGCTTGAGTGGTATCTGCAGCACAAGGAAAGCAGTATTTAAGGAGGTGCGCAAATGATACATTTCAGAATTCATTTTTCATATCCTCTGCTGTTGCTGATTTTCCTGCTCGGTGCGGCAATGACGGCGCTGCTGTATTTCCGGCTTTCCAAAAAGTACCGGAAGAACCGGAACCGGATTACTTCGATTGTTCTGCATTTGATTGTGCTGGCACTGGCAGTGCTGACGCTTGCCGGTACAATGTTCACTTATGAGATTCCCAATAAAGAAAACCAGATCATTCTTCTGGTAGACGTTTCGGATACCACGGAGCAGTCCGCAAGAGAGCGCGAACGCTTTATAGAAGCGGTTCTGGATATGGGACGGTATGACGGCTACAGCATCGGAGTCGTGACCTTCGGTTACGATCAGGTTTATGCAGTGGAGCTGACCGACAAGGTCGGGAGCATCATGGAGCGGTATAACGCCGCGGAAAAGCCGGATACCAGCGCAACCGATATTGCTGCGGCACTTACCTATGCCTCCACGCTGTTTCAGAATCCGGAAAGCGCAAAAATTGTGCTTGTCACCGACGGAAAAGAAACGGATGAGGAAGCGATGGCGGTCATCCGGGCGGTGGCGGCAAAGGGCATCCGCGTGGATGTCGCAAACATTGCCACTTCCTATAACGGAGATGACATGCAGCTGATGGATTCCGAACTTCCGGATTACCACCTGAAGCCCGGAACGCAGTGCAAGCTTTCTGTCTCGGTTTATTCCAAGGCGGAGGGAAACACCTCGGTGAAGCTGTACGACAACGGAAAGCTGGTTGCCACGCAGCAGATTACCGTGACCCCCGGAACGCAGAACGTCACCTTCCAGCATACGTTTGATAAGTACGGAATTCATGAGCTTTCTTTCGTTCTGGAGCCGGAAAACGACCTGCTGGCAGAGAACAACACCTATTGCACCTACCTGAACCTGGAGAACTTCAACAAGGTCCTGGTTCTGGAGCATAAAGCGGGAGAATCAGAGCAGTTGAAGAAACTCCTGACCGCAGAGGGTGCCGAGTATGATGTCACCGTAAAAAATCTGTCGGCGGATGAGAATCTTCCAAAGACGCTGGCGGAGTTGCGGCAGTATGACCAGATTCTTCTCAACAATATCGCAAACAGCGACCTGCCGGAAGGCTTTGACGAGCTGCTCTACCGCTACGTCAACGAGTGCGGCGGCGGTCTGTTTACCGTCGGCGGTGCGGACATCAATCCGGGCGCGACGGACGAAAACGACAAGTATATCGCACACTCCTATAACCGGGACGATATGCTGAACACGTTGTTCCAGGAAATTCTTCCGGTGCAGGCAATCAATTACACACCGCCGGTCGCCGTGATGATTATTGTCGACCGTTCCGGCTCCATGAGCTCTGTGGATCCCACCACGGGCGGAACCAAATATGACCTTGCACTGACCGGCGCGGTTTCCTGCCTGAATGCACTGTCGGCAAGAGACTACATCGGACTGATGACACTGGATACCGATTATGATACGCTGTTGGCATTGACCCCCCGTACTCAGGAGTCCAGAATTCTGGAAGCAATCAACAACGCTAGAGAGCTTGGCTCCTCCGGCGGAACCGATTTTGCGCCCGCCATCGAGCGTGCCAGCCGCGCTCTCCTTTCTGTCAACGTCGCAAGACGTCACGTGATCATCGTCACTGACGGTATGCCGGGAGACAAGGAGGAGGACTACCTGCCGTATGTCAAGCAATATCATGAGAACAACGGAATTACCTATTCGGTGGTCGGCATCGGTCTGAAAGAGACCGAGGATGCCGGGAAAAAGATGAAGAACATCTGCGATCTCGGCGGCGGACGGCTGCAGGCGTTCACCGACGCAAAGGAAACCTCCGCACGGATGCGGGAGGAGCTGAACGCTCCCGAAATCAAGGAAGTCAACTACGAGAAGTTTTACCCCACCGCGACCGACACGCTTTCCTCCATCTTTTCCGGAATTCCTTTTGCGGAGACCGATGCAGGAAAAACGACCGCCAAAATGACGGTGTCGCTGGACGGATTCTTCGGCGTCCGGGTCAAATCCGGCGCGGAGCTTTTGCTGATCGGCGACTATGACGTTCCGATTTATGCACAGTGGCGCTTCGGTAAGGGAATGGTCGGAAGCTTTATGTGCGATCTCAACGGGGTATGGTCCTCCGACTTTTTGGCGGGCGACGGCTCCGGCGAGACCTTCATTCTCAATGTTGTGTCGGCATTGATGCCGACGGAATCCGTCCGGGAAAATGAAATTTCCGTTACGGTAAAGCAGGACAACTACACCAACAGTCTCAGTATTTTCACAAATCTGGGAGAAGGGGAGTACATCACGGGCGAGCTTTTGAATCTGAGTGATCCCGGCGCGGTTCCGCTTTCTCTCGGAAGCGTAACGACGGCTGCGGATGGAACCCGCCTGACCGAGCTGGATTGTTACATTACCTCTGCACTGGATGCTTCCAGCAACTACAGCCGTTGCGGTTTTGTCATCAAACAGGGCGGTGTTTATCAGCTTTCTCTCAAAAAGCTGGATGCAGACGGAAAGGTGCTTGCCGAATATCAGACCTATAGGGCTTTCTCCTATTCGGAGGAATATAACAACAATCAGGATATCACCGATCTGACGCTGGCGGAAAATCTGGAGAATCTTGCCGGAACCGCCAACGGAAAGCTGATTGCGGATAATGAGGATCCGATTGAGGTCTTTGCCAACTTCGTAACATCCACTCCGAAGTCGTTTGATCCAAGATATCTGTTCATGATTCTTGCATTGGTGCTGTTCCTGACCGATGTGGCGGTACGGAAGTTCAAATTCAAATGGCCGCATGAGATCATTCGTCTTCACAGAGAAAAACGGAAAGAAAAGAAAGGGGGATCCGCCTCATGAAACGATTTTTGAAATTGTTCCTTCCGGTTGCGGTACTCCTTCTGCTCACGGCGCTGACGTCCTGCGGGACGTCAGCGGGGCTGGAAAAGCCGCAATCACTGGAAATTGACATTGACAATCAGCTTTCGTGGAATGCCGTGGAGCTTGCACGCTCCTATCTTGTTGAGGTTAAAAACGAAAAGGGAGAAGAGGTTCTCAGCAAAACCACGCGAAAGACCTCCTATTCTCTTTCGGAGCTGGAGGTCGGCGATTATGAGGTACGCGTCAGGGCAACCGGCGGAGCTCAGAATGACCAGACATCCGATTGGTCCGACGCTCTGCATTTCCACAGAGACTATGAAACCGGTTGCGTGTATGAGCTTTTCAACGGCAATACCGAATACCGGATCAAGAGAGGCGGAAGTGCTTCCGGAACCGTGACGATAGAAGCCACCTACCGCGGAAAGCCGGTGACCGAAATCGGCGAGGGCGCCTTCAAGGGAAACCGGAATGTAAAGGAAATCATCCTTGGTGAAAACATCCGTACCATTGCGGAAAACGCATTTTACAACTGCGCGGTGCTGGAGTCCGTTACCATTCCGAACGATGTCGTCTCCATCGGAGATTCCGCTTTTCAGGGGTGCCGGGAACTGAAAAAGGTCAACATTCCGACCGGGATTTCCTCACTGCCGGCGTACTGCTTTGCATACTGCCGCTCTCTTTCGGAAATCTCCATCGGTGAGAACATCCGGCAGATCGGGGAAAGCGCCTTCAACGGCTCTGCCCTGACCAGCGTCCGGATTCCCGACAGCGTGGAGACCATCGGTGAGAACGCGTTTACAACCGCAAGTGAGCTGACGGAGGTCGCCATCGGAAAGGGTGTCGTCTCCATCGGAAACTCCGCTTTTTATGACCTTCCGAAGCTTCGGAAGGTGACGTTCGCCGAGGGAAGCGTTCTTGAAACGCTCGGAGATGCCTGCTTCTCTGCCACCCCCTCTCTGCGGGAGATTGTCCTTCCCGAAACAGTCACAGACATCGGCACCCGTTGCTTCTATCAATGCGCCACACTTGAAAAAGTGAATCTTCCTGCCGCAGTCCGGCATGTCGGAGCGCTTGCATTCAACGCAACCCAGCTTTATCTCAACGAGGAGACCGACTTTGTTTATGTGGACAATTGGCTGGTTGCCGTCAAGAATCAGGATCTTCATAAGACCCTGACCAAGCCGGATCTGAAGCAGGGAACGGTTGGAATCATCGACAATTGCTTCTACCGGGCGCCGATTCTGGAATCGGTGCAGCTGCCCGATTCCGTCCGGATCGTCGGAATGTATGCGTTTTCGGGCATCGCAACGCTGGTTCGCTTTGAAGCCGGCAAAAATCTGGAGGAGCTACAGGAAGGTGCATTCTCCAATTGCACGGGTCTTTATGTGCTTTCGCTGAATCAGTCGCTCAAGGTGATTGATACCTATGCGTTTTACGGCTGTACAACGCTGGACAACAACTCGCTGGGCGGCAACAGCATCATTCCGCGGTCAGTCCAACGGATCGGACCGTATGCCTTCAAGGACACGATGCTTTGGGGAAAGCCGGAAAACAACATTATTTATGCCGGAAACTGGGCGGTCGGTTTTGCGGAAAATGCAAAGCTCGGTGCGGCGGAACTGAAGGACGGTACTGTCGGCGTTTCGGACTACGCATTCTTCCGGTGCGGCAGCCTGACCTCCCTGAAAAATCTGAGCAACTGCGTCAATATCGGTACGGCGGCATTTTTCGAATGCACGGCTTTGGAGACGGTCAGTCTGAATCCGCGGCTGGAGACCATCAAGGAGTTTACCTTCTATAAATGCGTTTCCCTGTTCCGCGTTTCTGTTCCGACCATGCTGCAGTCCGTCGGCAGATCGGCGTTCTTCGGTTGCTCCAATCTGAAAGCATTGGATTTTTCCGAATCCATTGCCTTTACCTCCATCGGAGATTTTGCTTTCTATAACTGCTCCAATCTGGAAACGGTTATCTTGTTCGATAAGGACGAAAAAGGAAATCCTCCGACTCTGACCGAAATTGGCAGATATTCCTTCAAAAATTGCTCGGCGCTGACGGCGGTTGAACTTCCGGATACGGTGACAACGGTTCCGGAGTATGCGTTTGCAAATTGTTCTTCGCTCGGTACGCTGAAGCTCGGTTCCGGCGTGACAACGATCGGAAACAAAGCCTTTTACAAATGCGCGGGGCTTTCCGCAGTTACGCTTCCCGACTCGGTCAAAACCATCGGAAAAAGCGCGTTTTATAAGTGCTTTGCACTGAATACGCTGACCCTCGGAAGCTCGCTGGAGAGCATCGGCGACTTTGCATTTTACAATGACGGCTGCAAAATCGAAACGCTGAACCTGCCCGATACGCTGAAGCGAATCGGAAAGTATGCGTTCAAGGGACTGAATTCGCTCACCACACTGGTGATCCCGAAAGAGGTCACAGAAATTGCCGGAAACGCGTTTTACGGTTGCAACAACGCAACCTTCTACATCGAGGAGGGCGCAGACACCACAGAGTGGAACCTGCGGTGGAATTCTTCCAACCGTCCGGTGGTATCCGGCGTCCGGCTTTCCGAGGACGGAAGCTATGTGGTGTCTCTTACAACCGGAGAGGGAACGATAAAGAACGGAACTTATCTGTCGGATCAGATCACGCCGATTGCGGATCCCGCCCGCGCGGGTTATACTTTCGCAGGCTGGCGCCGTGAAGACGGAACGCAGATCGAAACCAAACAGATTTCCGAAATGCCGACGGGAACGCTCCTGACGGCGGTCTGGACCCAAGAGGAATGACAAAAGATCCGGGCGGTGCGGCTTGGCACCGTATCCGGATCTTCCGTCCGTAAAATCATCCCGTAACAAATCAAATGTACAAACAAATGCTTTCGCGAAAGAAAGTAAAGAGGAGTGCTATGAAAAAAATTCGTATTTTTCTGTTGCTGTGCGTCGTGGTTCTGACCATGGGATTGCTGGCGGCATGCGAGAACACACCGGACGATCCGACTCCGCCGGAGCAGGTAAAGCTGACGCTGGTTGCCAACGACGGCAGTGCGGCAGCCGTAAAAGAGATTGAAAAGAATCAGTCCTATACGCTTCCGACGCCTACCCGGAGCGGGTATGCTTTTTCCGGTTGGTATCTGAAGGAGGACTTCAGCGGCGATGCAGTCACCTCGGTCAAGCCGGACGCAGATCTGTCTGTTTATGCAAAGTGGGAAAAGCTGTATACCCTGACGCTGGATCCGAACGGCGGAACGCTTTCCACTGCAAAGCTGGAGCTGAAGGCGGGCGAAAAACTTGCCGATAAGCTTGCATCGCTGATTCCCACCAAGGAAAACTGCCGGTTCGGTATGTGGCTCCTTGCGGGAGAGGAACTGGATGCGGATGCCGTCATGGGTAGCGCGGATATGACGCTGGTCGCAAGATATAAGGCAAAATATTATGTTCACGTGTTCCTTCAGAAGGAGACGCTGGACGGTTATGCAGAGGTGTCCGAGGTGTTGGAGAACTACGCCTACGTCGGCGAGGAATTTACCGCGTCCACGGAAGTATCCGGATATACCGGAACGAACACCGCTGACAGTGTTTCCAAGCTGGTCATTTCGGACGATGCCGCAAAGAATGTGTTCCGCCTTTACTTCGACCGGAATTCCTATTCGCTGACTTTCGTTTCCAACTATCCGGACGGCTCCGGTGAGCAGAGAAAGACCGAGCGTCTGATCCACGGGATCAAGACGGCGCTGCCGTTTGTGACCTTTGAGATGGATGGGTACTTCCTTGAGGGCTGGGCACTGAGTGCAGACGGAGAGGTCAAGTATTCCTCTCACCTGCTGGACGGACACCTTTACAACGGAACCACTCCCGACGTGGAGGAGCTGAAGGCGGACGGCGACGTGACACTGTATGCGGTCTGGAGCAAGGGATATACCGACCTCTTCGGCGGCAGCGACGTTCTGTATGTGTCCAAGGCAGAGAAAAATACGGTATATCTGTGCCGCGCGGGTGTTTATTTCAAAGGAATCCTGAATAAAAATGTCATCCTGTTCCCGGATGCCAGCACGGATTTTCCGGAGGGCAGACTGAACTCCGACGGAGAGACCTTCCTGTTCTGCGACGTTTCCCGTGAGGAAGTTGCGGCAACGCTCTATGAGATGGGAGCCGGGAAGGGACTTAACGAGCTGGTCAAGATTTATCTGGACAAAGCAAACGGCATCACCTATTCCGTCAAGAAGAACGAATCAGATACGGTGACCTCTGATTCCAAGGGGGAGTTCTACTTCGACGATGACGGATACATGGTGGCAACCTTTACCGAGGGCGAAATGAAGGGTCAGAAGATTACCTTCGTGCTCGGCAACATTACAGTGGAGAATCAGAAAAGACTGGCGTTCCAGGTTCGGAACGAGAGCGAGATTGCGCTCGGACAGATTCTTTGCTTTACCGTAAGCGGAAATAAGATCGTTGAAAACACCGATTCCAACGGGAACCCCGTCGGAGACCTGACCCTCAACGGCTTTGGCGTGGCTTCCTACAATCAGGGAAGCTCCACCAGCTCCTTCTATTATACTTATGACGTAGAGAACCGGACCATCACATTGATGAATTCGCAGGGATCTGTTGCCGGAGTGCTTCGCCTGATGGAAATTGACGGCAAGCTGGGCTATATGATCTACAATGCTTCCATTGATGTCAGCTACACTCTGGCAGACGGCTCCGTGCTGAAACTGGACGGAATCCGTACCGCAACCTACACCAAGGGAGGCAAGACCGTTTCCGGCTTCTTCTCCACGAAGAATTCCGCACTGGGCGGAACCATCCTGTCCTTTACGGATGCAGACGGCGTTCTGCACAACTTTATGATTACCGTCACCACGAAGGATGTTCTGGTGGATCCCACCAATCCGGACGGAGATACCAAGCAGGAAAAGGTTACCACGGTGGAAGTGCTGTCTGCGGTTTATGCGGAGTACTATTACAAGGATATAAAGGGGATTTACTATGCACCGCTCTTCGTCTTTGACGGCGAGGATCTCACCACTGTGACGGTGTACGGTTACAATCAGAAGAAGGAATTCCACAAGATTGCAAGCGGAACCATGACCTACAACAGCGCAACCGGTACCTATACCTTCACCCTTACCGAGCACATCGCACTTCCGGAGGGCGTTGAGGTGTTCAATACGCCGGTCGATTTCTCCAAAATGAAGTCCTGCGTCCTGATGCTGGATTCGGCTGCAACCTCCTATAGCATTCATTTCTGGCTGACATATACAAACGATGTCGAAACCGTCGATAACACCACCACCTATACCGGAGAAAACGGCGCCAAGCTGACCATTGTGGCAGGACTTGCACTGTATGAGGTCAACGGAAAGATGACCCTCGGTACCTGTACGGTGGAGGACGGAACCGCGACCGTTGCATTCGCAGACCAGACGCTGTATTTCGATCTGAACGGCGAGGACAAGAGCTTCGTTGTTTACACAACGACCACAACGGTCTATTATGTGGTGGAAAAGGACGGAACCATCAACCGTCAGCTGTATCTGGTTCTGAATCCGAAGACCGGCGCTTCCTACAACGTTGTCACGGTTGACGGCGAGACGCAGACGGTCAAGACCTACAAGGGCATCTTTACCGACACCCAGAGAACCTCTCTCACCGGCTTCCCGATTTACTCCTTCGTCTCCGACGAGAAGACGGAAGGTACGAACGAGGCGGCAGTCCGCTTTGAGACGCTGGCGCGCACCATGTCCGGCAAAAATTATCTGTTCCTCTATGACAAGGAATATGACGGCACCTTCACCTCTGCAAATACCAAGAACGGCATTTTGATGCTGGACGGCTTCGGCTTTGCCGCAACCTATACCGATGATGACGGCAGAGAGGTCATTGGTATGTACCAGAAGAACGGTGACAACGTGCGGATTTCCGCTTCCGAAGGAACCTACAACTTCCTTCTGAAGGACGGCTCCTGCTATTTGCGGAGCGAAGAGTACGGGAAGACCTATCTGATCGTGGACAATCAGGTGTTCCAAGGCATTTATGCAACGCTGGACGGTCTCGGCGGTGCGACCGTGTTCAAGATTGAATCGGACGGAACCGAAAGCAAGATCGTCAACATTGATGAAAATGCCGCCTACACCCTCAAGGACGGCTACATTCTCCTGACCTACAAGAACGACACCACCGAGCATACGCTCAACTGCAAGGTTGGTTCCATGAAGGTCGGAAGCAATCCCTACAATGCATTCCACGTTCTTCACGAGGAGGTCGTTCACACCTATGTCAATGAGGACGATTGGTCGGTTCTCCGGCTGAACAACGACGGAACCGCCATCAAATACCTCATGAACGGAACAAAGGAGACCGGAACCTATTCGCTGGTCACCGAGTCGTTGCTCTACTACGTCAACGATGCCGCAACGGATGCATTCATTTATGTTTACGATGCGGAAAAGGGAACCGCAACCCCGCGCTCCTATACGTCGATTGCGTATTACACCAAGGAGCTGGGATCACTCCTGTTCTCCCAGTACGGATTTGCCATCTTCAACAACAACGTCAGATACTATTATACGGTAGACGATAATGACAACGTAACGCTCTACCATCTGGACGAAACCGCTGCGAACAAGAACCGGTACGGCTATGTCGAGGAGAACTTCGGAACGCTTTCGGACATCAAGGAGTACAATGGCGAAACCTATTATAAGAATGACGGATTCGCCATCAGCTTTGTCCGCGCGGAAGCAACCAAGGGTCTGTACCCCGTGCTGGTGGATTCCAAGACCGAGCATTACGCGCCCATTGAAATGCTGACCTTTGCTCCTTCCGGCAGTGATGAGTTCTCTGTTTCGGGAACCGTTGTCATCGACGGAAAGAACTATTCCTGCACGGTTGTCAGAACGGGAACGGAAACCTATCTTACCATCGGTTATTTCCGCTTTGATATTTCCATCAGCTATCAAGGGTCTGGCATCGGAAGCGATACCAAGAGCACCTATGAGGTAACGGGACTGTCTTATGTAATGACCATGCCCTCGTACACCTATCTGTACTACCTCTACTACATCTACCAGATGATGGGCTCCAACTATGCAAGCCAGTTCACCAACACCTACGGAACCGTCACGCTTTGCACCGAGTACGGTGAGGACGGAAAGGTAACCTCCAGCTATTTCAACGCGACCTTCGGAAAGGGCTCCAACTATCTGGAGAGCGACG
Organism: uncultured Eubacteriales bacterium; assembly: GCA_934481515.1. Classification (GTDB taxonomy): domain Bacteria; phylum Bacillota; class Clostridia; order Oscillospirales; family CAG-272; genus UMGS1865. The sequence continues at coordinate 21,519 of CAKSPO010000022.1, read as the reverse complement.
GAACGAAGATCACAACGGTGGATCATGCGGAGCTGGTTGCACTCGGCAACAATTATTACCGCGCAACCTTTACGGGCAATGACGGCTACAAATATTCCATTATCCTTACCCGCCGCGCATTCTCTGTGTTCCAGACCTACGGTTACAGCGTTTACGCACTGCTTCGCGAGGAGACGGTGGATGCAAACGATGGCTACAAGGTCACCGTCAACCGCGTCATCGCGTCGGATATGAACATTCCCGCAGGCTCGTACTTCTCCTTCGGACTTTCCAAGGACGGCGTGGATCTGGAAGCCGAAAACATCATGCTCAATGACGGCAAGCTTTACTATGTCGTCCGGGAAAAGGATGAAAACGGAAAAATCACGTCCACGGCATACTATCAGCTGGATCTGAAGGAAAAGAGCTCCGAGATCATTGGAGGAGAGGAAAAAACAGAGGATCAGCCGCTTCCCGTATACGAGAGCGCAACGGTCACAAAGATCGGGGCGACCACGGTTTATACGGCGGATGCCGGCTACTATGTGGACATTCTCCCCGAAAACAAAGTCCTTCTGATGGCACAGAGAGCCTCTAAGGACGTAGACGGCAAGCCGGCGTACAATTCCATTCTGATTGCGGAGTGCACGTATGATGCAGAAACCGGTGTCTATACGCTCAAAGCAACCAACGACTACACCTACACGGTCAAGGTGACCGACGGCGTTGCGACCGTTACGGCGGAAGCGACCGCAAAAGAGGAAGCCTGACCCCATCGGAAATCCGATGCAATCAAAACGGCGGCTCCGGGAAGATTCCCGAAGCCGCCAAAACGAGAAAAAAGAAGAGCCTTCCTTTCCGGATGCCATTCATATCCGGAAGGGAAGGCTCTTTTTGGCGGGATCAGAGAAACCGATCCAGCTCCGTTTCCACAATCTTTTTCTTTTTCGGCTTCGGATGGTCATAGAGAATTCCTCTTGCCATCACCAGTTCCACATTCCGCAAGGCGCGCAGGTCTTCCAGCGGGTTTTCCGCCGTAACGATCAGATCGGCGCATTTTCCCTCTTCAACGGTTCCGGTTATGCCGCCGATCCCGGCAAGCTCCGCACTCCGGGCAGTTGCGGTGTAAAGCGCGAACGCATTGGAGACACCCACATAATGATGGAAGTAGTACAGCTCCCGCCAGAAATCGTACTGCGTGATCCACGGGCATCCCACGTCGTTTCCGAGAACCACCGGAATGCCGTTTTCCAGTGCCGCCTTCGCACAGGCAACGATTCCGTCAAAGACCACCTTCCCGTTGTACTGCTCCGCCTCGGACGCGTGCGTGACCGAACGGTCAAAAAACGCGTAGGGAAGAGCCGGAGAAATGGTGGTGCAAAGGAATGCGCCGCGTTCGCGGAAGAGCGACAGAATTTCTGCGTCCGGCTTGGCGCCGTGCTCAATGGAATCCACACCGTTTTGCAAAGCTGCCTTGACACCTTCCGGAGATTCCGCGTGCGCCGCAACCAGGTATCCTGCTTTGTGCGCCGCTTCCGTGACCGCCCGGATCATTTCCGGCGGCATTTTCAGCTCTCCGGGAGTGCCTTTTTCTTTGGCATCCAGCACACCGCCGGTAACCATCAGCTTGATCAGATCAACCCTCTCACTTTCCGCCGCGGCAAGACAGGAGAGCGCTTCCTCCACGTTGTGCGCGGCAACGGCAACGGAGCCTGCCATGTGCCCGCCGGGAACCGAAATGCCGCGGTTGGAGGCGAGAATTCGCGGACCTTCCTTTTTGCCGTCGGCAATTTCATCCCGCAGGCGCGTATCAAAATTGCCTAGCCCTCCCACTGTCCGGAGGGTCGTAACACCGCTGAGCAGCTCCTCCCGCGCAAATCCGCATACCATCCGGTAGGCAACCGCACGCGTCAGTGCCGAACCCATGATGGTGCGGACGAGCTTTTCGTTGTCCCGCTGCTTTTTCTGCGGCTTTCCGTTTCCGGCAAGATGGACATGCATATTGATCAGCCCCGGCATCAGATATCTTCCGCCAAGGTCGATTTTTCGGTATCCGTCCGGCACCGTTCCGCCGGAAACGATACCGGTAATTTTTTCTCCTTCCACCAGCACACAGCATTTCTCCCGGATCTCCATGTCCCGGTTCCCGTCCAACAGCCTTCCGTTTACAAATGCGTATCTGTTCATTCTTATCTTCACCGCCGCTCCCGAATTGTTCCCGCAAGCGGACTGCCCATGACGTACAGACGGGCTTTCTGCTTCGCAAAACTTTCTGTTATTATAAAGGATATTCTCCGGAATGTCAAGCGCCTTTTTCCGGAAAAACGCATCATCCCTGAAAAACGGCGTTTTTGAATTCTTTTTTTACGCAAAAGTGTGAAAAACGCGAAATTTGTGATAAAAAGAAACGTTTTATGTGATTATTTTCTGAAAATCTATTGACAAATCCCAAAGGTGGTTGTAGAATAGGAACGGCAATTTGGAGAAGCTATCTATATTTGCCAAAAAATTTTTGAAAGGACTTTTCCGTTATGAAACAACTCAATCTCCCGCGGAAACAGATCTCTCTGGTACAGGCACTTGTCAGCCTTGCGCTGATTGTACTGACGCTGATCTTTTCCTTCACCTCCATTCTGACCATCAACCTTTCCGACAGCACGCTTCGTCAGAACGTGCAGACATCGCTGGACTCCATGTCCAAGGATGTGGAAGGGTTTGATTCCATCAAGATCCCCGAAAAGCTGGATGTCACGATGCCCAAGCTGATTAAGGCAGACGTTCTCATGTTCAAGATTATCAAAGTCAGCATCAATACGGCAAAGGAAATGACCAGCACCGTTTCCCAGCAGGAGCAGGATAAGATCAATCAGGCAAAAGAAGATCTGAAGAAGGCGATTGAAGATCCGGAGGGTCAGGAAGCCATTCTGACCGTGTTTGCCGCTCTCGGTCAGGCGGTGGATTTTTCCAACAATGAGGACGAAAAGTCGGAATCCGGTGTCGGCGAGATCATCATGATGGTGATCCAGTTCATCGCAATGTTCTACATCCTGATTTTCATTACCGTTTTCCCGATTGCAGTCGGTATTACGGCAATCATCTGCCTGATCCGTGTGCTGACGCACCTGGCAAATCCGGAAGAGGTTTCCGGTAAGGTTGCGGGCAAGATGATTTCTTACCTGTCTACGGCAGTCACCTTTGCTCTGGCACTCACCCTGTTCAACGGTATGGAGTTCGGCACAGGTCTGACGCTGATCATGGTTCTGGCACTGGTGAGCGTTGTGCTCAATGTGGTTGCAACCAGACTCCGCAGCTATGCACCGAGAGATTTCCGCTATGTCAATGTGGCGCAGGGAACCGCCGCTGTTGCAGGCGTTGGCGCAATCGTGTTCTTTGTCAACCTGCTGAACGTCAATGTTCTGCGCTCTTTCTTCAACGCCTTTGGTGACTACATGGAAAAGCTCAGCAATCAGACAACGGACATCAATAATACCATCAAAGCTTACAATATGTTTTCCAATGAAACTGTTGCGGAATTCAGCGCAAGCACCGGATATGTTGCCGACCTGCTGATTATTGCCGTGTTCGGAATCATGGCACTTGCCATCACCGGCTCCCTCATCGTTTCCTGCGCGGCACAGCTTGGTCTGACCGTCGGAAAGAAGGGACAGAGAGCAAACTTCGTTTCTTCCGGTATTTCCGCAATCATTTGCACAATCCTTCCTTTCATCGTAAGCATGCTCAAAAACCAGAAGTACTACACCGTGAATACGGACAGCGGTAAGCTCATCATCAATGAGGAGGCTGCGGGCGCCATCTACTCGATTCCGTCCGAGACCAAGAGCGCATTGATCGGTATGCTGATCGGCGCCATCCTTGTTCTGGCTGCCGGAATTGCTACCTCCGTTCTGAAGAAGAAGTATTGCTCCGACCTTCCCGAAGAGTGGGAGCTCCTGATCCTGAGCGGAAAGGCTCCTCTGCCCGGCGTGTCCGAGGGAGCAACCGATGCCGTCGCAGCTTCTGCCACCGTCGAGAACAACGACAACAACGACAACAACGACAACAACGACAACAACGGCGAGGCGTAAGCCCTGACCGCCCCATCATAGACTACGACCCGGAGGGGAATATCCCCTCCGGGTCGTAGTTTTATGTTTGTTCGGATATTTATTTCCGGCAACGGTCACTGCTTCAGAAGCACCTCAATGACGGGAATGAGTACGTCCGGCTTGACGACGGGAAGGGTAAAGGTCAGTTTTTCGCCGGCCTTCTCCCGGAACAGAAGCTCGCTTCCGTCGTGCAGAAACTGCGCATATTCCGCCTTCCCGGCAAGCCCCGGAATTTCAAGAGCACGGAACGGATAGTCAAAAATGTGAATGTAAAGGCGCTTACCGTCCTCGCTTTGCGTGTAACGGCACCCCGCGGGGCAGGTTTTGAGCAGTTCCGGCTCCGCCATGGTACAGCCGTAGACCGAGCGGCTGTTGTACTTCATCCAGTCCCCGTAGACCTCCAGCGCCCGGACGGCACGCGCATCGAAATACCCGCGGGAGGTGGGACCGACGTTCATCAGAAGGTTTCCGCCGCAGCAGACTGTGTTGATCAGCATCTTGATCAGCTGTTCCGGAGACTTCCACGTCGTTTCATCCCGGTGATACCCCCAGGAACCGGAAAAGGTCTGGCAGGCTTCCCATGTGACATATTCCCCGGTGGTTTCATGGCGAATCCAGTCCGTCGGCTGATACTGCTCCGGCGTCCAGAGATCCTGCTCCAGCTCCGTGCGGTTGTCGATGATAATCCCCGGCTGGAGGGAACGGGCAAGGGAGATCAGCTTTTCCGCCTCCCAGTCCTCTTTGCCTTTGCCGCGCATCCACGGGTGAATGGGGTTCGGATCGTCAAAGGAAAAATCAAACCAGAGAATGTCGATCTTTCCGTAATTGGTCAGAAGCTCCCGGACCTGATTCCGCATGTATTCGGCATAGCGCCGCATATCCCGCCCGCGGTTCAGCTCCTCCGCCTGCGGATCGTTGCGCCGGGGGTGGAAGCGATCTATGGTGTAATCGGGATGGTGCCAGTCCAGAAGGGAATAGTAAAAGCCGATCCGCAACCCCTCTGCCCGGAAGGCATCGACATATTCCCGCACAAGGTCACGACCTGCGGGCGTATTGGTGCATTTGTAATCCGTGTAAGCGGAATCAAACAGACAAAAGCCCTCGTGATGTTTGGTCGTCAGAACGGCATATTTCATTCCCGCCGCCCGCGCACGTCTCGCCCACTCGCGGGGATCGTACAGGTCGGGAGAAAAATTCCGGAAATAAACATCGTATTTTTTCTCCGGGATTTCCTCATAGCTTTTGACCCATTCATGCCTTGCCGGCATGGAATACAGCCCCCAGTGAAGAAACATTCCAAAACGGTCATGAACAAACCATCCGGTGTCTCCCGGTGTTTTTCTGCGGATGTAGGATGACATCTTCTCAAATCTCCTTTGCATTCGTTTTTTGAAGCGGGAAAAGCGCGACCGAAAAAATGAAAACCGCTTGATTTTCGGGCGGAAGTCTGTTATACTACTTTCTGCCCGTCCCTGCTAACCGCATTATACTCCCTTTTCCGGTACGCGGGAATGAACTTTTTGCGCATTTTTATGGAGAAATGAATTGTTTTGCGGCTGACAGCGCCGGGAGAGAAGGGTGCCTGCCGCAGGAGGAAGAACCGTGGAAATATTCATCAATCAGGATCTGCTGGTTCATATGAACGCACTGACCCTGCGCTTTCTGGAGGTCGGCGACGTGGATACCGACCCGACCTGGCGCGCGGAGGGTGTTTGTTCTTCTTTTTCCAGGCTCTATCTTGTCACGGGCGGCGAGGGAACGGTTTGCACGGAGGAGGGAAGCGTGACACTGATGCCGGGGTATGCTTACCTGATTCCGGCGGGACTGCGCTACTCCTATCAATGCGGAACCCATCTGGAAAAGCTGTATTTTCACTTCAATCTGGTGCGGCCGGACGGCTATGATTACTTCAACCGCTTCGGCAAGGTGGCAAAGGTTCCGCTGGATCTGAAGGATGCCGCGATGCTTCGCAGGATGTTTCACGACGGAGATGCGTTTTCCTCCGCACTGACCATGGAGCTGTATGTTTCCCGCATCCTTTCCGGAATTCTCGGCAATGTCCCTTATCATCCCAACCAGCCCACAAAGCTTTCCGCCCGAACGGCGGCGGCAGTTGCATACATCCGGGAAAACCTTTCCGCGGCACTGACCGTGCAGGCAGTGGCACAGGCGCTGTTTGTTTCCAAGGGAACGCTTGCACGTACCTTCCGGGAGGAGGTCGGATGCTCGGTTTCGCAGTATATCGACGACCAGATTTTCCGCTTTGCGGAGGAAAAACTGCTTTATACGGGGGAGAGCGTTGCAAGCATCAGTGAGCTTTGCGGCTTCTGCGACCAATTCTATTTTTCCCGGAAGTTCAGCGAGCGCTACGGAATGTCCCCGTCGCTTTACCGGCAGAGCTACCAAACGGAAAAATAACGCAAGGCCCCGCAAGACCGTTTTGAAAAGACCGTTCTTGGATTGAACGAAGCGTCTATCCATCTTCTGATACCCCGAAGCAGGAGCCAAAAAGCACCCGGCATGTTTGCCGGGCGTTTTTTTGTTCATCCGTCTGCCGCCGGATGTTCCGGTGCTGTTGCCCTGCTGCCCCGGCATTCCTCCCGGAACCGTGTCGGCGAAATGCCTTCGCTTTCGGTGAAGTAGTGGGAAAAATAATGCTCGTCCGTAAAGCAGAGCAGATAGGAGATTTCCTTTACACGCATCTCCGTGGTGGCAAGCAGGTGGCGGGCGGCACGCAGCTTTTCCGAAAGCAGATACCGGTACGGCGTTTCCCCGCAGTACTTCCGGAAGGTGCGCAGAAGCGTGGCGGGGGACATTTGCAGCTCCCGCGCCATTTCCGAAAGCGTCGCCTTTTTATAGACCCAGGCAGAGAGACGGTTTTTCAGAACCGCTTCCTCATTCGTTCCTTTTGCTCCGGCAGTGCGGGAGAGCGCAGTGATAATCCGGTGCAGGGCATCCGCAATCGGATAGCAGATTTCGCCAAAAGGAGCACCGGAGCGGGAAAGCGCGAAAACGCGCGCAAATTCTTCCTCCGGCTCTTTTGTGTGATAAATCCCCGTGCGCAGACGATAGGCGCGGATCATCGCTTCCGTATAGCCTCCGGGAAAGGAAATCCACAGCTTTTTCATTGGCTTTTCCCGGACGGAAAAATACTTCTGCGGAGCGTCTTTTTCAAAAAAGAGTACGTCTCCTTCTGTAATCCGCCGTTCCTTCCCATCCAAGAGAACGACTCCCTCCCCCGCCAGCAGGTATTCCAGAAGATAGTATTTTCCGTTCGGTGACCGGTTGACCGCATAGGCGGGGAACGGATCGGTCGCGCCGATAAAAAGCCCTTCCAGCGGAAACTCATCACTGCCGGAGAAAAATCTTGCTTCTTCGTGCCGCGGATATTCCAGTGCAAACCCGTCGGAGGGCGGAACAGTATGGTTCATGACAATTCTCCTGTCGCGGAGCGGTATTCAATCCGACCGGCTCCAATGCCATTTTACCACGCCGTAGTCTTTTTTGCAAGAAGTCTTTCGCTTTTTCTTCTTGAAAATGTCAATATTCTTAACGAAAATGCAGAAAATCTGCATTGCGGTTTATCAAAAAATGCGGTATTCTTAACGATAAGAAAAGAACGGAAAACCCGAAAAAATAAAAAAGCGAAAGGGAGGAACAGGAAATGAACGAAAACCGACTGATCGGAGGGTATCCTGCCATCGGCATCCGACCGACCATCGACGGCAGGCGCGGAAAGTTTCGCGTGCGGGAGAGCCTTGAGGAGCAGACCATGCAGATGGCGGAAGCAGCGGCAGAGCTGATCCGCAAAAATGTGTATTATTCCAACGGAGAGCCGGTGCGGGTCGTGATCGCGGACAGCACCATCGGCAGAGTTCCCGAGGCGGCGGCGTGTGCCGAAAAGTTCCGTCGGGAAGGCGTGGACATCACACTTACGGTTACTCCCTGCTGGTGCTACGGCGCGGAGACGATGGACACCGACCCCATGACCATCAAAGCAGTCTGGGGCTTCAACGGGACCGAGCGACCGGGCGCGGTTTACCTCGCGTCGGTATTGGCGACGCACGCACAAAAAGGCTTGCCCGCCTTCGGCATTTACGGCCATGAGGTGCAGGACGCGGAGGACAGAGCCATCCCGAAGGATGTCGAAGAGAAAATTCTCCGGTTTGCAAGAGCGGCAGTCGCTGCGGCGACCATGCGGGGAAAGTCCTATCTGCAAATCGGCTCTGTGACCATGGGAATCGGTGGCTCCATCGTCAGCCCGGACTTTTTTGAGGAATATCTCGGAATGCGTGTGGAATCGGTGGACGAGGTGGAGATCATCCGCCGGATGGAGCAGGGAATTTACAACCATGCGGAATATGAAAAAGCCCTTGCATGGATTCGTGAAAAATGCCACCCGGATTTTGACAAGAACCCGCCGGAGTTGCAAAAGAGTGCTGAGGAAAAGGCAAAGGACTGGGAGTTTACCGCTAAGATGGCGTGCATCATCAAGGATCTGTATTGCGGGAACCGGCATCTTCCTGCAGGGAACGAGGAGGAAGCGCTCGGTCACAATGCCATCGCCGGCGGTTTTCAGGGACAGCGGCAGTGGACGGACTTTTACCCAAACTGTGATTTCCCGGAAAGCATCCTGAACTCCTCCTTCGACTGGAACGGTGCCAGAGAGCCGTACATCCTCGCCACGGAAAACGATACGCTCAACGGCATTTCCATGCTGTTCGGAAAGCTCCTGACCGGTCGTGCACAGATGTTCGCCGATGTCAGAACCTACTGGTCTGCAAGCGCCATCCGGCGCGTGACCGGTTATGAGACGGAGGGACGTGCGAAGGAAGCGGACGGTATCATTCATCTCATCAATTCCGGTGCCTGCTGCGTGGATGCCTGCGGAGAGGTGAAGGACGAAGACGGGAACGCGGTCATGAAGCGGTTCTGGGAGGTCACGGACAAGGACATCGAAACCATGATGAACGCCGCCACATGGCCCTATGCCGATCTCGGCTACTTCCGCGGCGGCGGGTATTCCTCCCGCTTTGTCACCCGCGCGGAAATGCCGGCGACCATGATGCGGCTGAATCTGGTCAAGGGTCTGGGACCTGTCATGCAGATCGCGGAGGGCTGGACGGTGCGCCTTCCGGACGAGGTCACGGACATTCTGTGGAAGCGCACGGACTATACCTGGCCCTGCACATGGTTCGCCCCCCGTATTACAGGGAAGGGCGCATTCACTTCCGCGTATGAGTTGATGAACTGCTGGGGAGCCAATCACGGAGCCATTTCCTACGGGCATATCGGAGCGGATCTGATTACGCTTTGCTCCATACTGCGGATTCCCGTCTCCCTGCACAACGTGGACGAGCGGGACATTTACCGCCCGGCTTCCTTCCGCGCCTTCGGCATGGATCCGGAGGGACAGGATTTCCGCGCCTGCGCGGCATACGGACCGATGTACCGCAACCTCCGCTGAACGGCCGAAAGCAACTGCATACAAATTTCGAAGAAGCGTGCCTCTTCTGAGGTGCGCTTCTTTTGCCTTTCCGGAAAAGGCTCTTGCAAACGGGCGGAAAACGTGCTATACTGTAAGCAGAAAATCCGTCGGAGGAGGAAATGCCGTTATGGAAGAAAAGAAAAGCTTTGATGTGCTGTCACTGGGGGAAATCCTTTTACGCCTTTCTCCTCCGAACAATGAGCGATTGGTGCGCGGAGACCTTCTGCGCAAGCAGACCGGCGGGGCGGAGCTGAACGTCGCGTCCGGAATCGCAATGCTCGGACTGCGTACCGGAATCATTTCCAAGATTCCAGACAATGACATCGGGTACTTTGTCAAAAATTATATCCGCTTCTGCGGCGTGAGCGACGACTACCTGATTTACGACAGTTCCTCCGATGCCAGACTCGGCATCTACTTCTACGAGAACGGTGCGTCTCCGCGAAAGCCCGCCATCATTTACGATCGCCACCATTCCTCCATGTATACGCTTTCCATCGAGGACATTCCGGAGGAGATTTACGGGGAAACGCGGTGCTTCCATACCTCCGGCATTACGCTGGCGCTCGGAGAGAAGATCCGAGATACCGCGATTGAAATGATCAAGAGATTCAAAGCGGCGGGGGCGATGATCTCGTTTGATGTCAACTACCGTGCCAACCTCTGGAAGGATGAGAGCGAAGCAAGAGCCTGCATGGAAGCGGTGCTCCCGTATGTGGACGTGTTCTTCTGCTCGGAACTGACCGCCCGGATGACCTTCGGAAAGAGCGGAACGGCGCAGGAGATCATGAAGAGCTTTACCAAGGACTACCCGATTTCCATTGTGGCAAGCACCCAGCGGATCGTGCACAGTCCGAAGCGCCACACCTTCGGATCGGTCATCTACCGCGCCGCGGATGATTGCTTCTTTGAGGAGGAGCCGTACCGCGACATCGAGGTGGTAGACCGGATCGGAAGCGGAGACGCCTATGTTTCCGGCGTTCTGTACGGGTTGTTGGCATACAACGGCGACTGCCGCCGGGCACTGGAATATGGGAACGCTTACAGCGCCATCAAAAACACCATCCCCGGCGATCTTCCTTCCTGCAACCGGAAGGAAACCGACCGCGTCATCCGTCAGCACCACGAGGGAAGCTCCGCCGAAATGATCCGCTGACGAGGGAAGGGGCGCGTTTCCCGCATCTGCATATCAGAAATGGAAGACAGTTCCAAGAAGCTCTTTTTTCGGGCTTTTTGGCACTGCCTTTTGTTTTTTATGAAAAAACTATTTTTTTAAAAACTAAAGAAGACCGAAGCCTTGAATTTTTTTGCAGTCCCGGAATTTCCGACATGGGCGCAAAACATTTTCGGCTTTCAGAAGATTGCCGCCGCGTATGAATGACAGTGCCGCGGGAAATACTTTTTGTGACATTCCGGGTTGCTTTCTTTTTTTGAATTGCTTCTGCTTTTTGCGGAATTGCAAAAACAAAATTCAAAACTTGCAAAATCGAAGGCGGTCGAAAAAGGGCTTCTTTTGTAGAAGAACCCGATTTTCCAACAAGAATGCGAATAAGTAATGGCGAAAATGAACTGCAAAACGGCTTGCCTTTCAAAATTCTCTGTTTTTATTGCACAAAATATCTGTTTTTGAAAAGAAATTACGAAAAAAGCATTGACAAATGCAGGAAAAGCAAATATAATATTCAATAACCTGTTTCACCCAAGCGTTTCCAATTGTGTGAGAACCGAATTTGATTTGCATAAATTTGTTGCAAATAATTCATTTTGAATGCATGAGAGAAACAGAAAGGGATGAATACCGGAAAAATTTTTAAAGGAGAGAAAAGACATGAAAACCAAAAAGCTTCTGACGTTGTTCCTTGCACTGGTATTGGTAATGTCTGTGCTTGCCTCCTGTAAGGGTGGTCCGGAAGAAACGACCACCAGTGCTACGCAGGGTACGGGCGGCAGCCAAACCGGACCCAAGGATCCTACGGAGGGACTTGACTACGCCGCTGCATCCAAGAAGGTCTACGAAGCGAACTTTGGAGAGTTCTACCGTCTTTATAAAGATGCAAAAGAGAACTCCTCCAGCGTTTCCGAGCGGTTTGCCAAGATGGCGCTTGCCGAGGCAAAGCTTCTGGAATCCGCGGTATTCCTTCCTATGACTGCAAAGGGAGGAAACTACGCCATCAGCCGTGTGGCTCCCTACACGGTCGATTTTGCCAACTGGGGCAACGACAACGATCGTTTCCATCAGGCTCTTGTCATCGACGGCGCTCCGCTGACCGCAGAGCATCGTGCCGAGATGAAAGCAAAATGGGGCGAGCTGAAGGGTACCGGAACCTATCTGGATTGGGCAAAGAATTATCTGAAGGAAAAAGGATATAAGCTCAAGGACTCCTATACGCTTGGATTCGTCTCCAACGTAGAAATCTGGGATACGCTTGCAACCTCCTATGCGTCTGACAGTGAGGCACTGGTCAACACCTATGACGGTCTGTATGAGTACGATGTCGAAGGCGTTCATCAGCCTGCGCTTGCCACCGGATATACGATTTCCGATGACGGAAAGACCTACACCATCACAATCCGTAAGGGCGTGCACTGGGTGGACAGCCAGGGCAGAGATCTCGGAGAACTGACCGCGGCGGATTTCGTTGCCGGCTTCCAGCACATGTGTGATGCGAAGGGTGGCTTGGAATGGCTGGTTGAAGGTGTGATCAAAGGAGCCGGCGCATATATTGAAGGCGAAGATACCGATTTCTCTCATGTCGGTGTTACGGCAACCGATAAATACACGCTGGTGTATGAATTGGAAGCAGAAACCTCCTATTTCCCCACCATGTGGGCATACAACATTTTCGCACCGCTGTGCAAGAGCTACTATGTGGAGCTCGGCGGAAAGTTCGGTGCAGAGTTTGATCCCGAGGCAGAGTCCTACAAATACGGTAAAGATCAGAACAGTATCGCATACTGCGGTCCGTACGTGATCACCGGTTATGTCAAGGACGGCAGCGTGACGTTCAGTGCAAACGCAAGCTACTGGAACAAAGACGGCATCAACGTAAAGACCATCAACTGGAAGTTCTACGACGGTAAGGATCCGACAGCACTCTATAATGATATGAAGGCGGGAACTCTGGACGGAACGGGTCTGAACTCCTCCGCACTGGAAGCGGCAAGAAAAGATAAGGTTGGTGGAACCGATAAGAGCTGGTTTGACGTTTATGCTTATATTTCCGCAGCCGATACCACTGCGTATGTGGCATTCTACAACCTCAACCGCACGGCATACGGCAACTTCGATAACGCCGATGCAATGAAGTCTACGCTGAGCGCGGCGGATCAGCTCCGTGCAAAGATTGCCATGAACAACGTTCACTTCCGTCGCGCACTGGCATTCTCCACCAACCGCATCGCTTACAATGCGGCAGGCGTCGGAGAAGAGTTGGCTCCCATTTCGCTGATCAACAGCTTTGTTCCCGGCGACTATGTGTCCCTGGAAGAGGATGTTACCATCAAGATCAACGGCACGGAAAAGACCTACAGGAAGGGTACTTTCTACGGTCAGATCGTGCAGGATCAGATCGACGCCGACGGCATTTCCATCAAGGTCTGGGATCCGACCGCCGAGGGCGGTGCCGGCTCCAGCAAGGGCTTTGACGGCTGGTACAACGTGGACAACGCTGTGGCAGAGCTGAACAAGGCGATTTCCGAGCTTGCGGCACAGGGCGTGGAGATCACGAAGGACAAACCGATCCTGATCGATTACCCCGTGTACGCACAGGGACCTGTGTATGTCAACCGTGCAAACGCGGTCAAGAAGTCCATCGAGGAAGCCCTTGACGGCAAAGTCAAGATTCAGCTGGTGGATTCCGCCACGCAGGCAGAGTATCTGGCAGCAACCTACCGTTTCACAAGCGGCGAGGGCGCAAACTATCATATCAACACCAACAGCGGTTGGGGACCCGACTACGGTGATCCTTCCACCTATCTGGATACCATGCTTCCGGACGGAATGGGTTATATGACAAAGAGCTTTGGCATTTATTGATGAAAAGGGGCTCCCGGATCATCTGAAAAACAAGTAAGTTGTGAGAGGCGGGGCATCAGTTTCGCCTCTCCTTCTGTAGGGAGAAGCATATGGGTAAGTATTTAATCAAGCGGTTGTGTCTCGGATTTCTTTCCGTGTTCGCCATCGTCGTGATTGTCATGGTGATGGTCTATTCTCTCATGGATCGGAACACGGTGTTTGCAAGCGACCCGAACTACACCAAAAAACTGAACAACGACAAAACGCGGTACGAATACGCACAGTGGAAAAAATACGGCTACGTGGACTATGTTCCGTATGAGGATTGGCTGACCGAGCTGCAAAAGAAGGGCGAGATTGACACGGATACCCGGACGCAGGCGGTTGCCATCGGCAGAACGAAGGACAGAGACTCAAGCGTTGCCAAGGAATATACGGAAAAATTCCGGGAGTTTTATGAAGCGCAGGGCTATACCGTTCTGCGGCTGGATGCCGTGATGATGACTCCGACCCGCCCGCAAATCGGCGGAAAACAGGCGCTGTTTGCCTACCGGGATGTCCCGCTGATTTCCCGGCTGTGGAACTATCTGAAAAATCTGGTAGAGGTGGATAACATCCACTACGCGGCGGGAGATGTCGGGGAACGCGGCATCCGGTTTACCCTGCATGATCCTGTTTACGGCGGAGAAAAATTTTCTCCCGCCATTATCGGAAACGGAACAAAACACAAGTACCTCCTGTACTTTAACGACCAATTCCCGTTCCTGCACCAAAACCTTGTCACCGTCAATCTGGCGACCTCGTCCAAAATTACCCCCGGCGTGGACGTGTTCAAAACCATGACCGCACCGCAGGGCAATCAGGTACAGTCTGAGGTAATCTACCCGACGGGACTGACCGAGGAAGCGGCAGACAATCTGCACACGGCAACCTACCGGGAGGGATCTCTTGCGCTGTCGCAGATCAATCAGGAGCGCTTTACCGATGATTATACCGGCGTGGAGCTGAATCTGAGCGGAAGGTCACGGATGTTTTACTCTTTCGTCATCGGCATCATTGCCGTGGTGCTTTCTTATCTTTTGGGTGTGCCCCTGGGGATTCTGATGGCGCGACGGAAGGATAAATTGGCAGATAAGCTCGGCACCTTTTATATTGTTTTTATCATGGCGGTACCGTCCCTGGCGTATATCTTTATGTTCAAGGCGATCGGCGCAAAGTCGGGACTTGCCGAATACGTGCGGTTCAATACGGAGCATTTTGACGCACGGTACTATATTCTTCCCATCGTATCGCTGGCACTTCCGTCCATTGCGGGACTGATGAAGTGGCTCCGGCGCTACATGATCGACCAGCAGAACTCCGACTACGTCCGGTTCGCACGCTCCGGCGGACTTTCGGAGCGGGAGATTTTCTCCAAGCACATTCTTAAAAACGCAATCATTCCCATCGTGCACGGAATTCCGGGAGCCGTGTTGGGTGCACTCACCGGAGCGATCATCACCGAGCGCGTGTACTATGTTCCCGGCGTCGGAAACGTACTGACCGAGGCAATCGGACGGTACGACAATGCTGTCATTGTCGGCGTGACGCTGTTCTATTCGATTTTGTCGGTCACGGCGCTGATTCTGGGAGATCTTCTGATGGCGATGGTGGATCCGAGAATTTCCTTCTCGGAGAAAGCGAGGTAACACATGAGCTTTGTCAATCAGGAACGGATCGACCTGAGCGGTCTGGGACTTTCGGAGGAAGAGCTGTTTTCCCATGTGGACAACAGCGAGACGGATGCCGAGAAGATTACGGCGCCGCGCTACTCCTACTGGCATTCCGTGTTCCGTGTGTTTTTCCGCAAAAAAATCAATATTATCGTACTGACCATCCTTGCCGTTACGGTGCTGCTTTCTTTTATTTATCCGGCAATCATTCGATACGATCCGGAAAATGACCCGTTCATTCACGTATTGGACCCCAGCAGCTTTCACCTCGGTTCCGCCGAAGCCATGAGCCGCTTCGGAAAGAACATTCACTGGATCATGGGCGCCGGCGCGTCGGGAGAATCCACTTTTGATGCGGTCTGGTACGGTGCCGGCATTTCCATTTCTCTGGCGGCGGTATGCGCACTCATCAACCTGACCATCGGTGTTCTGATCGGCGCCCTCTGGGGCTTCTCCAAGCGCTTTGACCTGATTATGACCCCGATTTATAACATTGTCGGCAACGTCCCGTATATCCTATTAATATCGGTGCTGGTCATGATTCTTTCCGCCAGCTTCTGGACGATGGTATTCGCACTGACCGTAACAGGATGGATCGGTATCGCGTATTTCATCCGGACGCAGGTCATCATCATCCGCGACCGGGAATACAATCTTGCCTCCCGCTGTCTCGGAACCTCCACCGTAAAAATTGCGCTGCGGAACATTCTGCCCTTTATGACCTCCGTCATTGTCACGCTTGCCGCAACGGAGATTCCGTCCTATATTTCCTATGAAGTGTTCCTGTCTTATATCGGTATGGGTCTGCAGGATATGTCCCTCGGAAAGCTGATCGAAATGTCCAACAGCTCGATGCTGACGCCGGGATGGGAACAGGAATTCTGGTTCCCGGTACTGGTTGCATCGGTCATCACGGTCGTGCTGTACGTGGTTGGTCAGAATCTGGGTGACGCATCCGACCCGAGAACGCATATGTAAAGGAGGACAGCATGGAAAACACGAATGCGAATAACGAAAAGAAAAATGTCCTCCTTTCCATTCAGGATCTGGTGGTAAAGTTCCGGGTGCGCGGCAGAATTCTGACCGCCATCCGGGGGATTTCACTGGACATTTACGAAAACGAATCCATTGCAATCGTCGGAGAATCCGGTTCCGGAAAGTCGGTGTTCACCAAGACCTTTGCCGGAATGCTGGACGATAACGGCTTCATCGACCGCGGCGACATCATTTTCAACGACGAAGAACTGTCGGATACCTGTGTTGCAAAAGGGCGAAGAGAGCGGTTTTTTGTCGGTCTTGCGCTCAGAAAGCTCAACAAAGCCTCCTCTTTGGAATACGGAGCCGCAACATGGCAGGCGATAGAGGCGCTGGAGCATGACAAAAAAATGCGCATGACGCTGGACGATGCCACCGACGCGGAATACCGGCAGAAAATTGACGAAGCCGTTTTCCGCCGTACCGAAGCATACAACCGGAAGCTGACCTACGCCTCCTCCGAAAAGGATAAGATTCGCGCGGCAAACGCGGAGATCAAAAAGGAGAACAAAACGATCGCGGCACTGAACCGGGAGCGCGCGGCGGTGGTTCGCGCACACCGGAAGAAGACCGCAAACGACGAAAAGTATCTTTCGGAGTACCGGAAAAAGAAAACGGAGCTGTTGGAGAGGTACCGGAAGGAAATTTCCAAGGCTCCCACCAGGGAAACCGAGGAACGGAACCTGCTTCTCGCCAAGGAAATTTATCTGTCGGTCGGACGCTACGGCGCGCGCAAGCGGATTCAGCTCGCCATCGGACTTTTGCGTGCCATCCGCAAAGCCATGCGGATGGGCGTGGATATCAGCGACGAACAGCAACGCAATGCCGTGTTTGACACGGTTGCCTTCCGGGTGCGCTATCTGGATGAGGACGAGCACCGTCTGCACGGTACCTGCGTGCTCAATCTCGGAAAGATCCGGTATGAGGGGGACTGGGGACAGATTCGAGGCAGACGGATTGCCACGGTGTTTCAGGACTCGATGACCTCCCTCAACCCGATCATTCCCATCGGAAAGCAGATCACCTCCATCATTCTCAAGCACCAGAACTGCTCGGAGGCGGAAGCCAGAGCGAGGGCATTGATCCTGATGAAGAAGGTCGGCATCCCGAACGCGGAAAAGCGGTTTGACGATTATCCGTTCCAGTATTCCGGCGGAATGCGGCAGAGGATCGTCATTGCCATTGCCCTTTCCTGCCAGCCGAAAATTCTGATTTGCGATGAGCCGACCACGGCACTGGACGTGACGATTCAGGCACAGATTCTGCAGCTGATCAAAGATCTGCAAAAGGAATTCGGTTATACCATTGTTTTCATCACGCACGACCTCGGCGTGGTTGCCAACATTGCCGACCGGGTCGCCGTGCTTTACGCCGGACAGATTGTGGAACTGGGGAAGGTGGAAGAGGTGTTTTATGATCCCCGCCATCCCTACACATGGGCATTGCTTTCCTCCCTGCCGCAATTGGCGGAGCGGAATACCAAGCTGTACTCCATCACGGGAACGCCGCCGTCTCTCTACAACGAGATCACCGGAGATCCGTTTGCACCGCGGAACCCGTACTGCCTGAAGCTGGATACCCTCATGGAGCCGCCGATGTTCCGGATCACGGAGACCCATTATGCCAAAACATGGCTGCTGGATCCCCGCGCACCGAAGGTGGAAAAGCCGGAGATCATCCGAGACATTCACAAGCGCCTGATGCGGGCGTTCAATATCTGAGAGAGGAGGCACGAGGCTCATGATTTTCGGAAAAAAGAAAAAAACGCCGGAGCAAACCGGCACCAAAAGAACCCCCGTAGCTTCCAGACTTCCCAAGGAGGGACCGCAGGACGAAAGCGGTCGCGAGATTCTGCTTTCCCTGCGGAACGTGGACATTGCGTTCGGGAAAGGGGAGAAGGCGGTCAAGGCGGTGAAAAACGCTTCCTTTGACATTTACAAGGGCGAAACCTTTTCTCTGGTCGGAGAATCCGGCTCCGGAAAAACCACCGTCGGACGCGCGGTCATCCGGGTCAACCCGCTTGCCGGGGGCGAAATCCTTTACAAGGGAACCCGTATTTCCGGAAAGATTCCGCATTCTTTGGATCGGGAGGTCATCCGGAATATTCAGATGGTGTTTCAGGATCCGGCGGCATCGCTCAATGAGCGCGCAACGGTCGATTATATCATTTCCGAGGGACTTTATAATTTTCATCTTTTTGAAAACGAAGCGGATCGTGTCCGGAAGGTAGAGTGGATGATCCGCAAGGTCGGGCTTCTTCCGGAGCATCTGACCCGTTATCCTCATGAATTTTCCGGCGGTCAGCGTCAGCGGATCGGTCTGGCACGCGCCATGGTCATGGAACCGGAACTGGTCGTCGCAGACGAACCGATTTCCGCACTGGACGTTTCCATCCGCGCACAGGTGCTCAACCTGATGAAAAAATTTCAGGAGGAACGGGGCACTACCTATCTTTTCATTGCGCACGACCTTTCCATCGTCCGCTTTATTTCCGACCGGATCGGCGTCATTTATAAGGGAGACATTGTGGAGATTGCGGAGGCGGAGGAGCTTTTCAACTATCCGTTGCATCCGTATACACGTTCTCTCCTTTCCGCCATCCCGATTCCGGATCCGGAGCTGGAAAAGCACAAGGAACTGTTTACCTACGATCCCTCCGTGCATGATTACAGTAAGGAAAAGCCGGTGCTGACCGACATCGGACACAACCATCTGGTGTTCGGAAACACGGAGGAGATCGAGGCATACCGCGCCCTGCGCGAGAAGGGCGAACCGCTGAAATCCATCACCATTCTCACCCGGGAGGAAGAGGAAGCGCAGAGAAAAAGCGCGGAACAGACCGAGGAAAAGCTTCCGAACGGAGAGTTTATTCTTGACGCTCCCGTGCACGATACCGGGAACAAGTGGTACGGCATCGGTTCCTTCTTTCTGCCTCTTCTGGGACTTGTCGGGTGGAAGGTTTTCAAACATCTCAAATATTTCCGCAACTATAAGGCTTGCAAAAAAGGAACGCTGTGGGGACTGGGCGTGCTTGGCGGCATCGCCGCGCTCTTCCTGATCCTGCTTCTGACCGCACTTCTGTAGTAAAAACGGCGGGAACGCTCCGCACATGACGGGGACGTTCCCGCTTTTCAAAGGAAATCAAAAAGCAATGAGCAGAACACAAAGACAAAAGAACACCGAATATCCCGTACCGAAGCCGGTGGAACAGGTTTCGCTTTCCGCAAAGCACCTGACCCTGCGGATTCTCCTGCTGGTTCTGGCGATCGGCGTGGCGGCAACGGCATTTACCCTCGCTTTCCGGGAGCTGATTCACGGAAACGACGGCTGGCAAACCGTAACCGCTTCTTCCGCCACCCTTCCCGCCTGCGCCGGGGACCTGACCCTCCGGTATTATTTCGGATCGACCGGGGAATCTTCCCGGAGTGAGATGCGCAATGTCACAAAGATTTATACCGAAGCATGCGAAACGGTCTGGCGGCTGTACGATGCCGGACAGCAGTATGACGGCGTTTACAACCTTGCCTATCTCAACGCGCATCCGAACGAAGAGGTTCCCGTGGAAGAGGTGCTGTACGAGACTTTTGCACTCCTGAACCGCTGCGACAGCAGCTACGCTTTCCTGGCGCCGCTGATTCCGGAATACACCAATCTGTTTTCCTCCGGGGACGATACCGTCGCGGCGGAATACGACCCGATGCGGAACAAAGAGGTTGCAGAGCTGTTCGGAAAGATCTGCAAATACGTGCAAAGCGGAGACATTTCCCTCCGCCTGAACGAGGAGACACATACCGCACGGCTGGAAATTTCGGAGGAATACCTTGCATTCGCCAGAGAAAACGGGATTTCGGCATTTGTGGATCTGTGGTGGATGCAGGGCGCGTTCTCGGTGGATTACATTGCAAAGACGCTGACCGAAAAGGGCTACCCGAACGGCTATCTTTCCTCCGCGGAGGGATTTTCCTCCACGCTCGGACAAACGGGAACACTGACCGCGTCCGTTTTCGACCACGCGGACGGGAACCGTTACGAAGTTGCACAGGTGTCGTTTGAAGGACCCGTGCATTCGGTCTACCTCCACGCACAGCCGGACAGCGAGACCGACCGGAGCTACCGTTATGCTTATGCCGACGGAAGCGTGACCACGGCATATCTCTCTCCGGCGGACGGATGCTCCCGCGCGGCACTGCCGGATCTGCTTTCCTATTCCCGCACCGCGGGTTGCGCCGAGATCCTGTTGCGGCTATTGCCGATTTATACGGCGGCGGAAGCGGACGAAACGGCATTTTCCGGACTTTCCGAAGATGCCGCCATCGAGTCCGTCTGGTGCCGCAGCCGAACCATCCGCTATACGGACGACACCTGCACCTTCTCGGAACTTTACCAAAACGGAACCGTCTCCTACCGCACCGAAAAAGCATCCTGATACAATCAGCATTCTCCGGCAGGAGAGGGAACCGCGCCCCTACCAAGTTAGATAGAACCGGAACACTTGTGCACCGCCGGAAAAATTGTTTTTCATCGCGGTCATTTTTCATTTTTTTACCGGCTTCCGCCGGACGAAAAAATCCCATTTACACATTACGCTTCCGGCTTCCATCAAACAAAAAATCTTTTCTCCCTCGTAGGAAACGGGCGTTGCCCGCGCGGGGTCTGCCCGCCCGTTTCTAAGGAATCCGGACAATCATTCCGGCGGCATTTTTTCGCCGGATTTTTTGTTTGTGGTACTGGTGCCTCTCTCTTAAAAAGGCGCTCGTTGGTACCCCTACCCGATGTACCGCAAAACCTCCGCAAACGGGCGGGTAGACCCCGCCCCTACCGGCGAGGAGGGAACCGGAACGCTTGTGCGACGCCGGAAAAACCGCTTTTCGTTGCGGTATTTTCCGGCTTCCATCGGGCGAAAAAACCTATCTACACATTACACTTCCGGCTTCTGCTGGGCGAAAAAATCCTATTTGTCATTACGCATCCGGCTTCTGCTGAATAAAAAATTTCCTCTACCCGTCGTAGGGGCAGGGTCGACCCACCCGCTCCTAAGGAACCCGCATAACCATCCCGGCGGCATTTTTTCGCCGGATTTTTTGTTTGTGGTACTGGTGCCTCTCTTTTAAAAAGGCGCTCGTTGGTACCCCTACCCGATGTACCGCAAAACCTCCGCAAACGGGCGGGTAGACCCCGCCCCTA
>CAKSPO010000021.1 GCA_934481515.1 uncultured Eubacteriales bacterium | reverse complement strand
ATGATCAGCTCGCTCCCCCTCTTTGGGACAGCTTGATTAGTATACCACATCTCTTCTTCTTTGTCAAGTACTTTTTTCAAAAAATTCATCTTTTTTTGTCACGTACCTGCTCGGATTCGTGGTATCCTGCTCCCCTTTCCGGACAGCTCGCCTATTATACCACTCCTTCCCCCTCCTTGTCAACCCCCTTTTTTATTTTTTTTGAGGTTTTTGCATTTTTTACATGGTTCTGCGGATTTTGTGGCATACTGTTTCGGAATCCGGCAAGATTGGAGGCTCGTTTCATGACAACCATACTGATCCGCACCCTGCTGATCTATCTGTTTCTGATTTTCACCATGCGCCTGATGGGAAAGCGGCAGATCGGTGAATTGGAGATAACGGATCTTGTAACCACGCTTTTGCTCTCGGAGATTGCTTCGCTCCCGATCACCAATCAGGACATTCCTGTTTCCTACGCCATCATCCCGATGATAACGCTTTTGACTCTGGAGGTGCTTTCTTCCTATATATTAGTAAGGTTTCCGAGGCTGAAAAACCTTTTTTCTCCGCAACCAAGCGTCATCATCTCCGGCGGCATTCTGCATCCGTCCGCGCTGCAGGAAGCGCGGCTCTCGCTGGATGAACTGATGAGCGAAATCCGCCAAAGCGGCATTTCCGACCTTTCCTACGTAGACTATGCGATTCTGGAAAAGAACGGGAAGCTGACGGTGCTTCCGAAAGCCGCTTATGCACCGCCGACCGCAAAGGAGTTGAACCTCTCCCCGCCGCCGGAGGGGTTGATGCACATCGTCTACAGTAGCGGAAGCTTCAGTGACGCAGGACTGCGAATGATCGGAAAAGACCGGGAATGGCTGGAAAAGGCACTCCGCCGTCAGGGACTGTTGAAAGAAGAGCTATTCTGTGTCACAGCGAACGAAGCAGGAAAGCTCTATTGGGTCCGGAAGGAGAAAACATCATGAAATCCTTAATCGTTACACTGGTGCTCCTGGTTCTGATGCTTGGATGCGTCATCGGCAATTATTTTTATATCAACCGGGTTGCGGATGAAATGGAAGCGCTTCTGAACGCTCTTCCCGACATCGGCGAGGAAGACTGTGCAGCAGGAACCGCAGAACTCCGTTCCTACTGGGAAAAGCGGGTCGGCTTTGTCGGGCTGTCAGTGGGATATACGGTGGTGGATCGGGTCAGCGAACAGGCGGCAACGCTGGAGGCGTGCGCTTCCTGCGGAGACCTTTTCGGCTTCCGCACCGCCGCCGCGCTTCTGCGGGATGCGCTTGGCGACGTGCGCAGATTGGAGCGCTTTTCACTCGAAAACCTGATGTAACGGGAGCAGAAGCCCTTCTGCTCCTCCGCTTCCCGTTTTTCCGGCATCCGGAAGGCTTGACTTTTCCGCTCCGCGCTGATATAATAATATAGTAACAAAAATGCCTTTCCCAAGAAAACGGAGAAAATCATGCTTTCAAACGCCAACTATGAAATACGAAATCTGCAAACCGATGACCTGGAGCAATACAACGCGCTGCTGCGATATGCCTTTCAGATCACAGAGCAGGATCTTTCCACCAGCGGATGGCGGGACGATGAGATCAAGCGTTCCAAATTCCCGATTCTGGAGCGTGCGGATGTCCTCGGATGCTTTGACGGGGATACGCTAATCTCACAAATCGCCGTTTACCCGCTGAAAATGAACATCTACAATGCCGCATATCCGATCGGATTTGTCACCAGCGTCTGCACCTACCCTGAATACTCCGGAAAAGGAATTATGAAGCAGCTGATGCTGCGGAGCCTGTCGCACATGCAGGAAAAGAAGCAGTCGGTCGCACTGCTGTTTCCGTACTCGATTCCGCTGTACCGGAAAATGGGATGGGAAATCGTTTCCAACAAAATCACCTACTCGGTAAAGGACCGTCAGATTCCCGAAAAAGCCTCCGCACCCGGATATGTGCGCAGAGTCGGCTGGGAAAGCGAGGATTTTCGCAATCTGCACGCACAGTTTGCGGCAAGCACGCACGGGTGCCTGTTCCGGAACGCGCTGGCATGGGAAGAATACTTCCGCTGGGACGAGGATGACACCGTTGTTGCGGTCTACTACGATGTCAGCGACAAACCCTGCGGTTATATGGTATACCTTATCAAGGACGACATCATGTACATCAAGGAGCTGATTTACCTGAACCGGGAGGCGCACGATGGGCTGTGGGAATATATCCGTGCGCACGACTCCATGATTGATGAGGTGCGGGGAAGCTCCTACTTCAGCGACCCCATTGCCTTTGAGCTGGAGGACGGAGACATCCGCGAAACCATTCGCCCGTATATCATGGGGCGGATTGTGGATGTGGAGCAGTTCTTCCGGAAATACCGCTGTGATGTTTCCGCAAACAATGTCTGCATTGCCTTTGAGGTGGAGGATTCTTTCCTTTCCCGGAACAGCAAAACCTTCTTTGTCCGCTTCCACAACGGGGAGTGCTCCCCGGCAGAACCGGCAACGCATCATACCGTAAAGCTCTCGATTGCAACGTTGACAACCCTGCTCCTCGGCTACAAAACCGCATCAAAGCTGTACCGGATGGGACGTCTGAGCGCAAACGAACAAACGGTTCGCCTGCTGGATGACGTTCTGCTCCATGAAATGCCCTACATCTCGGATTATATCTGATCCGCCAGAGCTGCAGAATAACATCCCGGCTTGTGACGGCAGAAAGAATCCATCAAATAATAACAAAGGAACGGCGGAAGCGCTTTGCAGCGCTTCCGCCGTTCCTTGTTCCGGATTCGGATTTACCCGTTCGCCTTGCCGGTGACAACCTGCCAGATCAGGGGCAGCATATGGTCTGCCATAATCCGGAAGCCGGTCTCCTTGAGGTGATAGAAGTCGGTAGAGTAGGTACCTCTCCAGACGGGGTCTCTCATATCCACGCCGGAAACGCTTGCGTTACCGCCATCGATCAGATAGACGCGGTCGTTGTCCGCATACTTTTCCTTGTAGAGGGACAGAATGCTCCGGGAGAACTCCATGGAGGTCATTCCGTCGTTGGCTCCCTTGGAGCGATCCTGACTGCCGGGAAGATCCCAGGTTGTGAGGAAGATGATCTTTGCATTGGGATAAGTAGCAAGCAGTTTTTCGGTAATGAGGTTCCATGCGCCGAGATAGGTGCCGGAATCTTTGGAATCATTGGTTCCGAGAGGTGCCGCGACTGCGGTTCCGTAGTCATTGCAACCACCCTCCAGAATAATCAGATCCACGTCCTCTGCCGCGCCGGAGGGGGTCCCGACCTTGTAATAATCGGAATTCGTGGTTCCCCAACGGAAATCCGCGTTGTTGAAAAGTCTTTCATACATGGAAGCCTTTCCGGAGGTCTGGTTATTTGCGGTCTTGGAAACGGTCATGCCGCTGACGCCGAGGTTGGTCAGGTTCCATTTGCACTCCGCGCCCATCAGGTTGACCCACTGCTTGCTACGGTCAACGCCTATGGTTCCCCAGAAAAGGCTGTCGCCGAGTGCCAGAACGTTCAGTCCGTTCATGGATTTGCGGTAGTATTCGGTCAGGTCGCCGACAAATGCGTCTGCGTAGACCTTGAGAGCCGCCTTCTGCGCTTCGTTCAGGGTTTTGTCGGACTCGATGGCAAGCTTTGCTGCCGCCGCAATGGTACCGGTCTGCGCGTCGTCCTTCCCCTCGGTGCTGTAAACCGTGTAGGTTTCACCGCTCTTCAGCTTCACCTCAACAAAGCCGCGTGCGCAGAACTCGCTGTTGTAGTGATTTTCCTTGATATTGACGAGAGATCCCGCAAACAGATATGCGTTCTCCTCGGTATCATACCATTTTCCGTCCGTTGCAATCACCTCCACTGCGTTGTCACCGAGAACTTCCTTGGTAAATTCGCCCGCAATCGCGGAAATGCTGAGCTTGGGAGCGATCAGGGTTCCGATGCGGATGCTTTCCACCTCGGCGGTTGCCTTGAGGGCATCATATTCCGCCTTGCCGAGCCTGGTCACAAAACGGAGTCCCAGCGGATTTCCTTCCCGTGCGCCGGCACCCCCGACCGTGGAAAGAGAAACGGTGTGGGTTTCGATGGTCATACCGTCCTCAGCAACCACCGCATTCTTGGTCGTAACAGAGGAGGTGCCGTCCTTCTTGGTCACCTTTGCCCAAAGCAGCTTCTGCCCCGCCTCTGTCAGCTCCACCGAAGAACCGGCGGGAACCTGTTTCTTCTCACCGTTGAGGGTGATTTCGGAGGGGGCTTCGCTATACACGCGGATGTTGTCCACGTCAACGTAGGTCATTTTGCTCTCGTCCTTGCTGTAGGCGCCGACGTTCTTGTTGCACTTGGCAAGAATGATCCGGTTGGCATCCACGACAAGATCCGTAGCATTGGGGCAGTGCCCCCAACCCGATCCGGTGTAATACTGGCCGGTGATGGACTCCTTCACGGCATAAAGCTTGCCGTTGATGTAGGTATTGAATCTGCCTTCCTTGGGGGAGAAGACGATCTTGATGCTGTTCCACTGATCCTGCTTCAGACCCTCTGCGCCTGGCTGAACGGTTCCGGCAGCGGAATTGAGTCCACCGGTCTTGACATCGATGGTAAAGATATTGAAATACTCGCCGTTGGTATGCACATTTCCGTCCTTGTCGGTGAACGTATACTTGCGGAACTGCAGCTCCAGCGTGGGAGAGCCGCCGACTGCCGCGTCATAGTGCGGACGATAGTCTACGGAAATGACGAAGGTTCCCGTGGTGGGAAGCTTATCGTGGTTGATCTGAATGGACTTATCGACATTGCCCTCATAATCGTTGGTCTTACGGCATTCGCCGAAGAACGGGACACGGACAAAGGTGTTCTTTGCGTCGCCCTCGCCCTCGCTCATCACGCTCTGCGTCGGCTGAACCTCCTGGAAGCCGTCTGCTTTGGTGAGTGCTTTTCCGGCAGTCAGGTTCTCAAAGTCAAACTTTGCATACTCAAGGTCGGCGGCGGTTGCCGGCGCGACAATCATGGGTACCAGCATCAGAACCGTGAGAACGAGTGCCAGCAGTTTTCTTGTTTTCATGTTTTTTCTCCTTTTGCTTTTTTATTTTCCGCGCCGCGGCGCGCAAATACGAAATCAATTTTTTCTGCGTCTTACTTCTTCCGCATGATTTCCCAGATCAGGGGGAGCATCCGTTCCGCCATGAGCTTCATGCCCTCGTCGTTGAGGTGGTAGTTGTCGTACGAATAGGTATTTCTCCAGGTCGTATTGTTCATATCCACGCCGGAAACGGCGGGGTCGCCCGCGTCAATCAGCGCAACGCGGCTGTTGGAAGCGTATTTTTCATTGTACAGGGTGATGATGCTCCGGGAAAATTCCATGGAGGTAAGGTTGTCGCCCGCTCCGGCGGAACGATCCTGAGAGCCGCCGAGATTCCACGTCGTCACAAAAACGAGCTTTGCGTTGGGATAGGCGGCAAGCAGTCTTTCGGTGATGAGGTTCCACGCACCGAGGTAGGTTCCGCTGTCGCGGGAGTCGACCGTCCCCAAGGGCGCCGCGATGGCGGAGCCGTAGTCGTTGCAGCCACCCTCCAGAAGAATCAGCTCCACGTCCTCCGGATTTCCGGAGGGGTTGCCGCTGTTGTAGTATCTTTCGTTTTTGGTGCCGTAAACGAAATCATCGGTGTTGAACATCCGGTCATACATGGAGTCTCTCGGCGCCGTCGCGTTGTTCGGGGTCAGGGAAACGGTCATTCCCCCGATGCCGAGATTGGTCAGATGCCAGCTGGCTTCCTTGCCGAGCCGGTTGAGCCACTGCTTTTCTCCGATGGTGGTCTGCGCTCCGTAGAACAGGCTGTCGCCGAGCGCCAGCACGTTCATCCCGCGCAATGCTTCGATCTGCTGTTCCCGCGCCGTGGGAACATGACCGTTGACAAATCCGTTGAGCAATGCAATTTCCTCCTCTGTGTATCCGCTGAGAACTCCGTCGAGAATGGTCTGCGCCTTCTCCGCGACGGACGCGGTATGACCCGCACCGTATACTGCCGCCGTCTTTCCGGCAAGCGTGTAAATTTCCACATACCCGACGCCGTACATCGGCACGCTCAGATGCGCATCCATAATGTCCGTGATGGTTCCGGCAAAGACTGCCTCGCCGTCGGAAGCCGTCAGTCCCGCCTTGGCGTGGTCGAACCAGACATTGTAGGTGGCTTCCACGTCAATGTAGGTCTTGCCTCTGTTGCCGCGCTCCGCCAGCGCTTCCAGCGCCTCGCGCGTTCCGCCGCCCGCAATTCTGCGGTAGCTGTCAAGCGTAATCAGCGTTCCGATGCGGTAGCCGGCGATCTCGCCGCGCTCTGCCTTTGCATGAACCGCATTGATTTTCTCCTGATTGATATAGGTGGCAAAGCGCAGTCCGGCGTGCGCATCCAGACGGACGGAAGCTTTGTCAACAGAAGCAATGATGCCGTTCAGCACGCTGCCGTCGAAGTAAACCGCTTTGTAATCGGTTCCCTTGAGCACCCGGTCGGCGCCGATCTTCTGCCCGTTGATCTCCACATAATTCAGTGTATTTCCATTGGCATCGGTAGCCGGAAGCTCTGTGACGAAATCCTCCGCGGGGGTGTAGCTCCGGACATTGTCCACGGCATAGAAACCGGTCAACGTCTGGTTTTTGAGTACCTTTCCGACAATGAATTCATTTGCCGGAACACTGATGCCGGTATAACCGACATTGCAGGAGCCGTCATAGACGCCGTTGACATAAACGTCCAGTCCGCCGCCTTGCGGATTCAGCAGCATGGTCACGGTATTCCACGCTTCGCGCGCCAGAATCTGCTTCCCAAGGTTCTCCTCTTTGGTACTGCCATAATAATAGGAAATTCTTCCGGAGCTGAGATCAATCCCGACCAGATTGAGCCACATCTTTCTTCCCGTAAACTCATTTGCGGAAAAGTGATGCATCTGCATCACGATGCTTCCGGTTGCATCTGCGGAAAGATAGTACTGCGCCTCCAGTGCGACGACATCGTGAACCGCCGCAGAGAACGCGGCGTTCTTTACCACCGGATTGGCATCCGCGTTTGCCTTGTCGGCAAGGTTGATCCGAACCGACTTGTTGCCGCGCTCTTCCCAGACCACGGCGCCGGTCGGCGGTTCGACCTCAAAAAAGTGCACGGAATCCTTGGTCAGTGTGGCACCCGCCGTCAGATTTTCAAAATTCTCTTCGGTCGGAGCCAGCTGTATGCGGGAAAACGCCGCCGTCTTTTTGATGGTGCAGCCGCCGAAATCAACGTAGTTCAGGTCGCTGTAATCCGCGGCGCTCCCCTCCGCATAAGCGCCGATGTTCTTGTTGCACTTGACGGCAATCAGCTTTCCGTAGGGTACCTCGAAATCCGTTGCGCCTTCAACGCTCTTCCAACTGCCGGAGTGATATTGTGCTTTATAGCCGGAGCGGGCAAATGCAAATGCCCCGTTGACGAAGGTGCGCTGTGCACCCGTGGCGGTATCGAACTCCACGCGGACGGTGTTCCACTCGTCCAGGTTCATCCGGACATCATAGGAAAACACAGACTGATTCACAGCATCGTATACCTGACCTGTTTTCAGGTTGATGCTGAACAGGGACAGGAAGGAGCAATCCTGCGTCGCCTTGGTTGTCGGATTGTAGACCTTATAATCGGCAAACTGCACCTCTACCGTCGGCGTCTGATTTGCGGTAGCGTCAAAGTGCGGGCGATACTTCAGCTCGATGGAGTAGATGTCTCCCGCGCGGAGGTAAGCGTTGCCGACATAAAGGGACATATCCGCGTTTCCGCTGTAGACCTTATTGCTTGTGCAAGCCCCCTTGAACGGAGCCCGGACGTACCCGTCGCCTGTCGTTTTGAAAACAAGCTCATTGCTTCCGTTCACACTTTCCGTGGTGGTCTCCGTCAGAGGAAACTCCGCGGGATTCGCTTTCTTTACCCTGACGTTGTCCACCTTCACCGTACCGGCAAGCGAAGAAAGATCGGAAGTGACATTGTTGGTTCGCGGAATCGCCCAGAGCGTGATTCCCTTGAGTCCGTCGCCGTTTTTGGAGAAGGAATTCTTTTTGCACTCACCGGAAACGGAGAGCACGCCGTTGGCGTAAACCTCGTAAACGTCGTTCTCCAGATTGATAAAGAACCGGAGCCGGTTCCATGCGTTTGCCTTGAGCGTTTTTGCGTTGACAAGTGCGCCGCCGTGCTTGGCTCCCGCAAAGACCGGAACCGCACCGAGGGTGATCTGGCAGAAGTCCACATCCCCGCCGGAGGTCTTTCCTTTGATCTGTACCGCTCCCCTGCCGTCAGAGGGCAGGTAATAGTCCATTTCCACCACGATGTACTTTCCGGCATTCGCCGCCTTTACACCGTCGAAGGAAAGAACGGCATTGTAGTTGATATTCGGTGCCTGCGTCGATGCCGTGATGTAGTTGGCAAGGTCGCGCCCGGTGCAATACAGGTCCACCGTCGCTCCGCCGTAGGTCAGCGTACCGATCCTGCCGGTTTCGTTTCCGTTGGTGGTCACCGGATAGTCTTTTCCGCCCTCCGTAAAGGCAGTTCCGGAGAATGTGCCAAACTTGTAGACGGTTCTGTTATTCTCGGTCGTTTTCAGCCAATACACCTTCGTCGTATCGGAGGAATCCGCCCCCAGCGTGAAGCTCATCTCCCCGTTTTCCGCTTTTGCAAGCGTCGGCCAGTTCGATGGCTTTGCAAAATTCTCAAAGTCCTGTTCGTACAGCACGTCTTCGTCCGCTTCCGCCGCAGTCGCGGGAAGAACAATCAGCGGAATCAGCATGAGCACTGCAAGTGCCAGCGCCAACTGCTTTCGGAACCACCTTTGGTTCATTTCTTCTCTCCTCCGTTGCAATCTGTTTTGATTGAAAAAGCGCCTTGACAGAAGCAGAAAATCAATTGCCGATCAGACAAACGGCGTCCAGCCGGATCTGTTTGCCTTATACACGTAGGACAAAAGCCTTTCGTGCATCAGCTCCATTCCCTTCGGTCCGAGGTGATATTTATCGTTCGGATTTCCTTCTTTGCCGTAGACTGCGCGGAATGCCGCGTCGTTCATATCCACGCCCGAAACGTTCTTGTCTCCCGCGTCAATCAGACGGACGCGGTCATTTTTCTTATATTTTGCTTCGTACAAACGATTCAGCCCGGTGGTATACTCCTTGGCGGCTCCGTTCAGCTGCCACGTGGTGACAAGGATGATTGTGGCATTCGGATAATATTTCAGAAGGCGCGAAATAATTTGGTTGTATGCGCCGAGGCAGGTGGAAGGATCGGCGGAATTCACGTCGCCGAGCGGAATTCCCCAACCATAGTCGTTGATGCCGCCCTCCAGAAAAATGATGTCCACGTCTCCCGGCGCCGTCGCAGTCTTTCCGCTGTAATTGAAGGTGTAATCGGCGTTCCCGAAGCGGTAACTGCTGTCGTTATACAGCTTTTGGTAGATGGAGTCGCGCACCCGTTGTCCCTCCGGATAAGCGCCCGGATTGTATGCCACCGTCCAACCGTCGGTTCCGAGGTTGGTCAGGTTCCATTCGCACTCCTTTGCCATGAGGTTGAGCCACTGCCCTGACCTGCCGAGGTAGTCGCCGCCGAACAGGCTGTCTCCGATGGCAAGCACGTTCAGTCCCTTCAGCGCCTTGACCTGCTTTTCGCGGTTGCCCTTCACATAGGCGTCGGCATATTTTTTCAGCATTTCCTTTTGTTCCTCTGTCAGCTCTGCCGCTTCCGCGGAATCCAACAGCTTTTTGCTCAGCTCCGACATGGCTCCGGCAACCTGCTTCCCTTCGTTCTCGGCAGAAAGCGTGACGCGCTCTCCGTTCTTCAGGGTGACCTCCAGCATTCCGATGCCGGAGAACTTCCGATTATAATTTGCTTCTTTGATCCGAACCAGCGACCCGGCAAAAACACAGCTTTCCGCGACGGCGGTCTCGGAGTACCACGCCTTGGAGGAAGCTTCTACCGAGACGAAGGAGACCGCGTCCTCTCCGTATTCCCGCTTCAGCGCGTCGGGCGTAAAAGCCCCCGCTTTGGTGATGTATTCCGACGGAGCAATCAGTGTTACCAGCCGGAGCTGTGCCACATCGGCGTCCTTTTCCAGCGCTTCAAAATCCGACCGGTTGACCGCAGTCTCAAACCGGATGCCCTCCGGCTCCTTTGCCCGCACCGTCGGCGCGCTCAGTGCCGTCAGGGAAACCTGCACCGTCGTGACAACGGATCCCGCCGGAAGCACGACTTCCGCCTCTGCGGTGGCATAGCGCTTCCCGTCCGGCTCCGTGACATGCGCAAAAACAAACTGCTTTCCTTCAGGAACCGATTCGCGCAAATCCAATGCGTTTCCGTCCTGCACCGAGACGCCCTTTCCGTCCACGGTAACGCTTCCCTCCGCAAAAGCAGGAAGTCCCGCCAGCGGAACAACCATCAGGAGAATCAAAAAAAGCGCACAGAGCTTCAGAGATTGCTTCACAGGATTTCCTCCTTGTCTTTTCTATCAAAAAACGACCGGCGCCGCCTGCCGGGCACCGGCATCAGAAACAGCTCCGGCGGAAGTGCCATCCCCCGGAATCCTGTATCTTATTTGCAAAAAGCGGCTCGCATATACGACTCAATTATAACAGTTTGCACAGATTTTGTCAATAGCAGAATTTACTTTTTTCCTTGAAATAAAAAAAGGAAAACTTGCAATCTTCCGCAAACAACGACAAAGAAATGTTTTGTCCGGTAAGCTTGCCGAAAGTTGTCGGAAAAGGAAGAATTTTGTATTTTTTCTATTGACAGGCTCCGGAATTTATGGCATAATGGAAAGCGGAGAGAAAAATTTTTCTACTACCAAACTTCTTGGAGGAAACAATCATGAAAATGCGACGTATTTCCGCTATACTTCTCTGTATTCTGATCCTTCTGCCGGTTGCGGTTTCCTGTGGCTCCAGAAGCGGTCTGAATGCGCTTTATGAGGGAGACTTTGTGCCCCATGAAAAACCTGCGCTCTCCTCCGCCACCGATGAGCTTCCCTTCACCGATTTCCCGCAGACGGATGCAGGCTTCGCGTTTGGAATCGTAAAAGATGCCTTCGCGGTCTACGACCTTGTGTCTGGAAAAACCGTCCTCGAAATTCCCGATGGTGAGCGTGCAGGCATCCCCATTGTCAAAACCTATCAATTTGATGATACCCGGTGCTTTTCCGTTCGTTATTCCTGTTCTGACAGTGAAGGGAAGGCGCTGATCCGGAACGCATTATACAGTGCAGACGGAACCCTTGTGGACAGCGTTGACAGTGCTTCGGATGCAACCGAGCAGCCGGAAGTCCTGCAGAATCTGGACCTTCTGGTCTTTCATGAGAAGATTTACCGTTGCGAAAACGGTGCGGCGGTCTTTGTGAAGAATCTCCCCGCAGGCGAATCCGTCATCGCAACACTCCAGAAAAAAGCCGGCGATTTCTACTACCGCTACAATGAAAACGGCTTTACCGTATATAACAAAAACTGCGACTACCACGGCATGTACCTTTATGATCTCGCCGCCGACCCCACCGTCTATGATCTGGAAAACGGGAACCTTCTGATTCAGTATTCCTTCCGGTTGCCGGATGACGAAAGCACCTATGATTGCTTCTACAGCAACACGAAAAGAAAGCTGAAAACCGTGCTCTGGAATGCAGAAAAGAAGAGCGCAGAAGAAATCGACTTCCCGTATCTCATTCTCGAGATTGCTCCCGTGCGTTACGACGAACAGCACCGCAGCGAGCAGAATTACGGAATGAAATTTGCAAAAAGCGTCAAAAACTTTGCAAGCCTCACCGTGATTGCCGACAAAAGACCCACGGAAACCATCCTTGCCGTTTTGAACAACGACGGCAGCATTGCACAAAACCTAACCGCAACCTATCCGGGTATGGTAAAAATTCCGCTTCCTTTCGGGAAAGACATCTTTTCCTATTACACAAGTACCGATCAGACATTTTATGTGGATGCCGAGGGGACTGTCCTCCGCGCCGACCTTTCCGATGTGACAACCGCCGGAGAGCTTCTGCTCGTGAACGGAAAAATTCTTGACCGGAGCTTCCGGGTGCTGTTTGACTATGCTGCCGAACATTACGACTTTGTTCAGAGCTATTCCGGCATCGTTATTTTCCGGCGGGAAAGCACCTACTACCGCTATACCAAGGACGGAGGAATGCAGGAAGCAAAGGAAATCAACGAAGCCTCCTCCGTGGAATTTGAGGAAAGCTTCTATTGGCTTCAATCCAAGGACGACCGGCAGACGCCCTTCCATTACTATGCCCCGGACGGAACCTGCGTCTACCGTGCTCCGGTTGCGTTGGAAAGGCTTTACGGATACGAGAATCTGACGCTTCGCTATTATCAGGACTTCTCGTCCGGCGTCACCCGCTTTGTCCTCTTCCGGCTGAAATAAACATCCCGATTTCACAGTTTAAGCAAAGTTCTTACTCATAAAAAAGGAGCACCGGTGAACTTCGGTGCTCCTTTTCTGATTGTTCCAAGGGATATGGAAAATTGAAAATGTTACAGAGAAAAGTCTCCGCGCAAACGGCAGTCAAAGTTCGTCCCGGTGCTCTTTTTGGCAGAGCATGACCTCCGCGCTCAGTCCTTCTTTCCGGCAAACGCCCGGTTCCAATCCTCCATAAAGCGCTTGATTCCGATGTCGGTCAGCGGATGATGGGTCATCTGCAGCAATACCTTATACGGTACCGTCGCAATGTGGGCGCCGTGCTTGGCGGCATCGGTCACATCCTGCGGTCCGCGGATGGAAGCCGCAATGATCTCGGTCTTGATTCCGTGGATCCGGAAAATCCCGGCAATATCGTCGATGACGGAGATACCGTTGTCGGAAATGTCGTCCAGCCGACCGATGAAGGGGCTGACATAGCTTGCACCCGCTTTGGCGGCAAGCAGAGCCTGTGCCGGACTGAAAATGAGCGTTACATTGGTTCGGATTCCCTCCAGCGACAGCGCGTGAACCGCCTTCAGCCCCTCCTCCGTGATCGGAATTTTGACCACAATATTCGGATGGATGGCGGCAAGCTTCCGTGCCTCCGAAATCATGCCGGCGGCATCGTCGGCAACCACCTCCGCACTGATGGGTCCGTCCACAATGGACACAATCTCCCGGATGACCTCTTCAAAGACCTTCCCCTCCCGCGCAATCAGTGACGGATTGGTCGTAACTCCGCAAATCACGCCAAGCTCGTTGGCATGACGGATTTCCTCTACATTTGCCGTATCAATAAACAGCTTCATAAATGATAAACGCTTCCTTTCCATAGGAAATACCCGGAAAGCGATTCCCGGACAACGCCCGATCCGCCTTCCTCTTTTTTACAAACGACAGTATAGCACGGATTTCCCTCTCTGTCAACATGTCCTCCCCCGTCAAGGAGACATTCAGAACAATTCCGCCGTTTTTTTCCGCCGTGCCAGGCGAAGATAGAGCCGCAGAAACCATCCGTTCCGGAATCGCAATGCCCCCTCCGGACATACCGAAACGCACCGCAGGCACCGGATGCAATGGCTTCCCGGCACTCCGTTTTGCCGCATCGCGCCGACCGGGCAAAGAGCCGCACACCGACCGCATTCCCCACATTGCCGACGCCTTTGGATCTTCACGCCGATTCTGCTCCGGAACGCCGGAAACAGATTGGCAAACGGATTTTTTCTCCCCCGCGGCAAAGTTGCCGGAGCCGCCCGTCCGACCTGCCCGGCAAGTTTTTTCAGTACATCCCGGTCAAACGCTGCCGGTTCTGACAGAAAGGTATGCCCCGTCGGAACACAGGCGGCAGCGATCACGGCTCCGTGCAAAAGTCCCGCCGCCTCGCGAAGCACGTTGCCGTAAGAATATCCGCCGTAAACGGCAACCAGAAGCACGTGTTCTGCTTCCAGCCCCGTCAGAAACACCCGGACTGGCTCCGGAAGGTTCTGACAGTAGACGGGAAAAACCACCGCCGCCGTTTTTTTATCCGGAGACGCCGGCTTCGTTCCGATCGGAACCACCGTCCCACGAAGCTCCTCTGCCAAAAAATCCGCAACCGCACGGCTGTGACCGCTGCCGGAGAAACAATAGACCGGGATCATTCTGCTTTTTCTCCCAGACAGGCACACATTTCGGAACACTCCGGCGGCTCCTCTGCGGAAAATCCGAGGAGTTGCTCCATCTCATAAATCCACTCCTCCCGACTCCTGCCGCAATTCCGGCTGGCAAGGGCAATTTCCAATGCACTGAACGGAATCATTCTGCTCTCGCACCGGTAAAACCGCCGGAACTGCGAAAAGTCCTTGCACCGTTCAATCCGGCAGCTGGTATGAAGCGCCTTTCCGTCGTCCGGAGGAGCCACCCAGCCGCATTCCTCCGTCAGGATCCTGCGGACGCGCGTCCAGTCATAGATCCCGCCGCAAATCTTATCCATGTCAAAATGCAGAAACGCAGGAATCTGCCCGCTTCGGGAGGAGGCGCGGATGCTCCGGCGCAGGGGCGGAAGCATGGCGGGAACCTCTTTGATTGCTTCCACAACGTTGGAGACCAATTCATTCTGATATCCGCTGAGCCTTTTGACAGGATGGTCGCCGTATGCCAGCTGCTTCATGGTCATCAGCGTATGAAGCTGCCCCTTCTTCAGCGGCGGACGGAAGGTCAGAACCCTTCCGACGTTGATCAATCCGTTCAGAAACCGGGTTTCAGGGAACCGGTAGGCAAGTCGCGGTGCCATATGGTTGTAATACAGCCCGAGCATCTGCACTGGTTCGTTTCCGACCAGAAAGCAGGGGACCCGGTTTGCGACCAGCTCCGGATAGAACAGCAGATAGGCAAGGGACGGACAGGCACAGGTGTTCCCGTTCCGCGCGTAAAGATGCCGGTAGATGCGATCCAGATCCTCCCGGCATACTGTCCGGGAGAGGAATTCCACATTCCGGAAGCGTTTTTTGGCATTCTCAATGCTCTGCTTTGCGTTCTCCGAAAGAAACGGAATCTCCCATGTCAGTGCCAGCACCCGCAGCCCGCGCACCTTGGCAAGCTCATAAAGCAGATAAGTGGAGTCCTTTCCGCCCGTGTAAAACAGCGCCGCATCAAAACGGGATTTGCGGGCGCGTGGAATTTCTTCCACCAGCGGCACCAGGCTCCGCAGATCTCTCACATCGTCGGCGGTCTGGCAAAGCGGGCAATGTCCTTCGTCGTCAAACTCCATACCCGGAATCATAAAATCGTTGGCGCAGCAGCTTTTACAGAACCGGGCTTCCTCATAGCTTTCCGGTACCTTTCGCCTTTCGGATTCCTCCACGACCTGCTCTCCGAGAAGCCCGCCGAGCCGTTGCTTTTCCGCCTCTGTCAGATCCGCCGGAAGGCGCGCAAGAATTTCCCGTTGCCGCCGGTTCGGCTTTATCGTATTGCAGAACAAATGCGCCCGGTTCCTCAATCCGTAATAAATCAGTTCTTTTCCCTCAAGCCGCCAGCGGCTTTGCAAATAATACACGCTGCTTTTCCTTTCCGAAAGGTCTTGGTTGTTTGCCTAATTCCCGTTTTGAAAACGCACTGCAGGACTTACTGCGTCTGATTTTCCGGCAGCCTTGCAGTCCCGCAACCCGCGCACCGATTCCGGCTTTCCGTCGCGGAATTTCGGTTCTGATGCCGGATTCGGTTCCGGATACCGTTTTTTATAAAAAGACCGCAGGGCGCCGACACTTCGGGAAGAAGGACGCTCTGCGGACCTTTCCGGCTGCCTTACGGCAAGCGGGACATTTTCGATTTATTCATCTTCTTCGAATCTGCCAATGCCGACCAGGGAGTCCACCGGAAGGGAGAACAATACCGCTCCGCCGTCTGTTTTCAATCCGGCGCTTTCACGGATCGCATCCAGAATCCGGTGCTTGAACTCCTGCGAGGTCAGAATGCAGATGGTATCCGTCTCCTGTTTGAAGGAGGTGCCCAACTGCTGCTCCACCTGTTTGTTGTTGACACTGCGGGTGTGCAGAACGGTTGCCCCCGTCGCACCGGCGGAACGCGCGCTGTCCAGCGCGGCATCGGTAAACTTCTGATTGACGACCGCAACAATAAGCTCATGCATAACGGTTGACTCCTTGTTCTTTTGTTTTTTTCCGTTCTCCGCAGTTCCCTCCTCACGGTAGGGAGTGGAAAGGACGGCGTTCCCGACCAGGTTGGAAATGCCGGACAGGGGAATCGTAAACGCAATTCCGTTTCCCATCAGGTACAGGCGCAGGCGCTTGTTGACCGCGCGCAGAACGCTTTTCTCACAGTAATCGGGAATCAGCGCATAAACCAGCCGCTTTTCGATTTCGTCGATTCCGAGATAGCTCATGTAATTGGACTTTGCGGTGCCGTATCCGATTCCGGAAAAATGAAGGGAAACACAGCATTCATTGCATGCCTCGGTCATTGCCGCGACATCGCCGCGGTTGATGATCCCCACCAGCAGCTTCACCCGCCGCTCAGCTCCGGACGAGTGTCTTGCCATAGTCCTCCACCTCCGTCATACCGTAATAATCCGTAAAGCTCTCCTGCTCGGACACAAACCGGCTGATTGCCCGTTTGGATTTGAGACTGTACAAAAGTCCGCAGACCTCAATGGAAATAATCGGCGTCAGCGCCACAAACGCCACACAGCCGAACGCATCGGACATGACGTTTCCGCCAAGCGCCTGGCATGCTCCGATGGCAAGCGGGAGCACAAACGCACTCATCATGGTACCGCTTGCAACACCGCCGGAATCAAACGCAATACCGACAAAGAACTTCGGGACAAAGAAGGTCAGCCCGAGCGCTATGATGTAGCCGGGAATCAGAATCCACAGAATGGAAATTCCCGTCAGAACCCGTAGCATGGACAGCCCCAATGCCGCGGAAACGCCGATGGAAAGCGAAATCCGCATGGTTCCCGCCGAAATGGCACCGGCGGTAATCTGCTCGACCTGTTTGTTCAGCACGTACACCGCCGGCTCTGCATTGACGATGAAGAAGCCGATCAGCATCCCGACCGGAATCAGCCCCCAGCCGTTCCAGAGCAGAGCCAGCGAGGTTCCAAGCTCCTGCCCGATGGTAAGAAAGCCCTCGTTTGCGCCGGTCAGAAAAACGACAAGACCCGCAAACGTATAAAGAATGCCGATCAGAAGGCGGACAAACTGCTTGAAGCTGAAGGCTTTGGTCAGCAACTCAAACAATCCGCCGAACACCACAATCGGAAGGAGCGCTTTCCCGACCTCCAGTGCGTGGTCACGGATGCCGTCCAGATAATGAACGGCAAGCATTCTGGTGTCTGCCACCACCACCGGATCATTCGGAACATACTCACCGCCGCCGATACCGAAGCAGATTCCGAGAATCAGGACGGACAGAATCGGACCGATGCTGCAAAGCGCAACCAGACCGAAGGAATCGTCATGCCCCTCCCCGGCAGACCGGATGGAAGATACGCCGGCACCGATCGCCATGATGAACGGAACTGTCATCGGTCCCGTCGTCACTCCGCCGGAGTCGAACGCAAGCGACCAGAAGTCCGGCGTGATGAAGAAGCAAAGAAGAAAGGCGATCACATAAAAGCCCATGAGAAGATAGGAAAGGCTGATGTGGAAAATAATCCGCATCATGGCAATGACCAGGAACAGACCAACCCCGAAGGAGATGGTCAGAATCAGCACCAGATTCGGCACCTCGGTCACCTGATTGGCAAGGATCTGCAAATCCGGCTCCGACAGAGTTACAACCACGCCGATGACAAAACTGATAAATGCAATCAGCCAGAGCTTTCCGGATTTGGAAAGGTAGGAACCGATTTTGTTGCCCAACGGCTGCATGGACATCTCCGCTCCCATGGTAAAGGTGGCAAGCCCCAGAATCAGACAGACCACGCCGAGCAGAAACATCAGAAACGTCCCCGGCTCCATGGGCGTAATGGTCAGCGCCAGCACCGCCACTACCACCGCAATCGGAAAAACAGAGGTCAGCGATTCCGAGAGCTTCGTGTGAATCAGATTTCGCAAAACAGTCTCCTTTCTCTTCTCAATCCGAATTTGTCAATAAACCACTCCAGTTTATATTATAAAAGACGGCTCCGGAAAATGCAAGACTTTTTTTGACCGTTTTTTCCTTTCTTTGTTCATTTTTTCATTTAATTCATATTGTATTCACATGTTAAGACAACTTTTTAACATTATGTACATCAAATACTGCAAATTTGACGGTATAATGATGATATTATTTTTTCATTAAATGAAAAATGGAGGTACTTAAATGGAATTTCTGGAGTTTCTGTATGAAAACCTGCTTTCGCTGGATCCGAAGCAGGTCATCATGTGGTGCATCGGCGGCGTTCTGATCTGGCTTGCCATCAAAAAGGGAATGGAGCCGACACTTCTGCTGCCGATCGGATTCGGCGCCATTCTTGTCAACCTGCCGAACTCCGGAGCGATCGACCGCTGGATCGACGGTGTGCTTTCGGAGGGACCGCTCAGCACACTCTATAACGCCGGCATTGCAAACGAGCTTTTCCCGTTGATTCTCTTCATCGGCATCGGCGCCATGATTGACTTCGGTCCTCTGCTTGCCAATCCGAAGCTGATGATTTTCGGCGCGGCGGCGCAGTTCGGTATTTTCT
This sequence comes from uncultured Eubacteriales bacterium, assembly GCA_934481515.1. Taxonomy (GTDB): domain Bacteria; phylum Bacillota; class Clostridia; order Oscillospirales; family CAG-272; genus UMGS1865. Next base: position 15,192 of record CAKSPO010000021.1, on the reverse strand, counting down.
TCACGCTCTGCACCGCGTCGATATTCTTTGCCCCCAACGATGCCGCCTCCATCGCTATCATCGGCGCGGCGGACGGTCCCACCGCCATCGTCGTGGCGCGCAAGCTCGGCTCCAAATTCCTGCCGCAAATTATGGTTGCCGCCTACTCCTATATGGCGCTGGTTCCCATCATTCAGCCGCCCATCATCCGTCTGCTGACCACCAAAAAGGAACGTTGCATCCGGATGCCCTATTCCGCCAAGGAGGTCTCCAAGACGACCAAAATTCTTTTCCCCATCCTCATCACCGTGATTGCGGGTCTGGTCGCTCCGGAATCGGTGGCGCTGGTCGGATTTCTGATGTTCGGCAACCTGATCCGGGAATGCGGTGTCCTGAATTCACTTTCCGATACCGCGCAGAACGTCCTTGCTAATCTGATCACCCTTTTTCTCGGCATTACCATCGCCTCCAAAATGCAGGCAGAGGAATTTCTCTCCGTGCAAACCCTTCTGATCCTCGGACTCGGACTGATTGCATTCATCTTCGACACTGCCGGCGGCGTTCTGTTTGCCAAGTTTCTCAACCTCTTCCTGAAAAACAAGATCAACCCGATGATCGGTGCCGCGGGCATCTCTGCGTTCCCGATGTCCGGCAGAATCGTTCACAAAATGGGGCGGGAAGAAGATCCGGAAAACTTTTTGCTCATGCACTCCATCGGCGTCAATGTTTCGGGGCAGATCGCCTCGGTCATCGCCGGCGGGCTTGTGCTCAAATTCTTCCTGTAAGGAAAGGAGATCTCTGCCATGTTTGAGTTTCATCCGTTCTCGTTTGTCGAAAACCTTGTATATATGGGAAAAGGATTGCTTGGCATCTTTGTCGTCATCGGAATCATCATCGGCGTAACCTGCCTTCTGAATTTTCTCACCGCAAAGAAAGAAAAATAAACCTCCGCCCGGATTTTTCAGGATGGGGCTGTTAAAAAACGCGATGTTTTTAGCAGCCCCTCAAAAAGGTCGGTTGGGAATCCGACATTTTTGGAGAGATCTTAGGCGGTTAGCCGCCGTGATCAACGTCATCGGAGGTGTTGAAAAGCCAAAATGGTTTTTTCAACACCTCCTTTTTCCTCATCGCTTGCCTTATTTTCCGACATTCGGCGGAAATCCCCTTGACAAATCCGGAAAAGGAAACTATAATAAGAATATGATTGGGGAAGTGTCGATCCGTTTTCTCCGGACACTTCCCGCACCATCCAAAATTTCAGAAAAGAGGAATTGCAGATGTCGGCATCAAAAAAATCGACCGGGATGTACGAACCGACTCCGGAACGGATGTCCAAAAAGCGCTATGAAGAAATCCGTCAGGCATCCGATGCAAAACTGACCGCATACGTTCTGTGGGAGGAACGGGAATCCCGCCTGGGCATCTGGAAGGCGCTGATTGCCGCGGCGCTGATTGCAGGCGTTCTCGCCGCGGCTCTGATCGGTTATCTCAACCGGTCTCTGGGTGATTACCGCACCTATCTTTATGCAGGTGTTGCTTTTTGCATTTCCCTGCTGTTTGTCCTGATTTTCCGTCTTGCCCTCGGCGGCTCCGAGAAAAAGTGCCGTCGCGCCTTCACCGCTTACTACGATGCAGAAAGAACATTGAAGGAATGCAGAGACGAGCTGAAGCGCGAAAAGCTGGAATATCTTCTGGAAAATCAGCTTTTGATTTACGCGGACTCTTCCCTCTCCTACTCCGCATCGGAGGATCCGAAATTCCGGAGCGCAGCGGCGGCAGCAGCGCAGTTGTATCAGCGCCACCCCTATGACGATGAGTTTCATTTTTACAATCCGAAAAAAGACCCGAATGTCGCGGCGCTGAATTCCGCCGAGTTTTGTAAGCAGACCAAAAGCGGCGGTCAGATCGTGCGTGAGGAGTCGGTGGATCTTGCCAAGGTTCTGGTGGACGACCGCGAGATCGGTTCGCTGGATCCCGAACGGATGTTTACCTCCTTTGCAGCCATTCCCGGCGCACATGCCATCAAGCTGGAAATCAAAAAAGATTACCCGCTTTGCGAAAAGACTCTGCAAACAACCGCTCCCGCCGTCACGGTGGATCTGCGCGGCGGTTACCGGATTCTTTACTACCACATTGACGCGGTGGCAGAGGGCGGAAACATTTCCTACGCGCTCCGTCTTTCTCAGTATGACGATATTCTGACCTTCATGCGGGAGGCACATCATTCCGACGAGGCAGAACGTGCCGAGCGGATTCAGAAGCTGGACAGAAAACTCCGGAAGCCCTACCGCCGCCGTGAAGCCGCACTTCTTTCCGTCGAAAAGGAACAAAAGATTCGGGAAGAACGTCTTGCTAAGGCGCAGTTCAACGCCGATGCCTCTGCCCGCGGCAAGGAGCAGGCAAACATTGAAGTCCTTGCAGAAGACATTCTTGCAGGCAAGTACGACGCCTGAAAGAACACCATATCAAAAAGGATGCCCGTTCGTCGGAAGCGAACCGGCATCCTTCTTTTTGGTTTCCGTTCCTTTTTTCCGGAAGATTCTTTTACAGCATTCCGGCATCGCGCCACCTCTTATAAAGGAAGGAAGCCGAGAAAAGTCCGCGCTCCAGAATCCGGTAGCCGGTCCGGCGGGAAACGCCGAGCAGGTTTGCCGCCCGCTCCACGCTTTCCCCACGGATGTAATGATAGTATAAAAGCAGCTTTTCCCGTCCGTTTTTCATCGCACTGATAAAGCGACCGATCTCCAGCATTCTTGCCTGCCAGTACGCCTCGTCTCCCGCCAGGACGTCCTCGCAACAACATGGTTCCTCAAACCGTTTGGCTCTCTTCCGCTCGTATTGTCTCAGGTTCAGCATATCCACGCAAAGCTGATACCCACACAAAAAATCCCGTACCGCTTCCACCCGTCTCATCTGTTCCGCTTCCATTTCCATCATTGTTTTTCTTTTCTCCTCTCCTGCTTTTTTCTCCGGAAGTCCGCATACCGGTTTTCCGGCTGCTGCTTTTTTCAAAAAAGTGCCGCAAACCATTGACATTGTTTCGGAAATCCGCTATAATATTTATGCAACCCATATTATACAGGATTTCCGAATTGTTGTCAATAGATATTTCGGATTTTCTAAATATTTGGTAAAAATTTACATTATTTGGCAGGAGACATTGTAAAAGATGCCTATTCTTGCTGCGGAAGGGAGCGCCATGGAATATTCCACCTTTGAACAGCTTTTACACGCACATGGAAACACCGTTTATCAGGTCTCCAAAGCCACCGGCATCGCCGCCTCCACCTTTACCGACTGGAAGAGAGGACGTTCCTTCCCGAAGGCGGATAAACTGGCAAAAATCGCGAATTTTTTCTCGGTCAGTTTGGATGAGCTTCTGGGAACCGAGCGCGGGCAACAGGAGGCTTCCGCCTCCTACCGCAATCTGCGGGCACAGAAGATGGTTCCCGTGATCGGTGTGATCCGCGCAGGGCGTCCGATCGTAACCGATGAAACCCTGCTCGGCATGGAATTTGCCGACGTGGAAGATACGGAGGACTACTTTTATCTGGAGGTCTGCGGGGACAGCATGAAGGAATGCGGCATTGTAGACGGCACATATGTACTGTTCCGGAAACAGCAGTATGCCGAGAACGGCGACATCGTTGCCTGTCTTGTGGACGGCGACAGCGCAACCGTCAAGCGCTTCAGCTGCAGGAACCGCAAGATCATCCTCTCCCCGGAAAACGACGCCTACCAGCCGATTGTGCTTTCCCCGGAGGATTTTGAAGCGGGACGCGCACGCATTCTCGGAGTCGCCGTGGAAGCCAAGACCCGGTTCTGACTCCGGCTTCCGCTTTTTTATTCTCTCCGAACAGAAAGGAGCTTTTCATGATCGCTGTCAGCGTCAACAACCTTTCCTTTTCCCGCGGAACCGTACCGATTCTGGAAAATGTCAGCTTTGCACTGAATGAGAACGACCGGCTCGGTATCATCGGCATCAACGGATGCGGAAAATCCACCCTCCTCCGGCTTCTTGCCGGTTTGGAGGAGCCGGACAAGGGAGAGGTTTATATTTCCAAAGGAAAAACGGTCGGGTTCCTTTCCCAGGATGCTGCTTTTGCCTTTGAAAACGCGGAAGAGACTGTCACGGAGCGGATGTGGCGCGCATTTCCGCGGTTTTTGGAAACCGAGCGGAAACTTGCCGGGCTGGAATCCCTGCTTCAGACAGATGACCCCCGTGTGATCCGGGACTATACCGAGCTGCACGATGCCTATATCCGGGATGGCGGGCTGGAATTCCGAAACCGCTGCCGTGCCACGCTGCAGAAGCTCGGCTTTGACGACACTGCCGCAGAGCAAAAGGTTTCCACCCTCAGCGGCGGTCAGAAGACCCGGCTCTCCCTTGCGGTGGAGCTTTGCCGGGAGCCGGACATCCTGATGCTGGATGAGCCGACCAACCATCTGGACATTGAAACGCTTGCATGGCTGGAGGGAGTGCTTTGCACTTATCCGAAATGCGTATTGATCGTCTCGCACGACCGTTACTTTCTGGATCGTGTGACTACCAAAACACTCTCCATGGAGCATTGCCACGCAAAGCTCTACCGCGGCGGCTACACCGCAAGCATGGAACAGCGTCGGGTGGACCGTGAGATTGCCGAACGCCATTGGAAAAACCAACAAAAGGAGATTGCACGGCAGGAGGCTTATATCGCACAGCAGCGGGCATGGAACCGGGAGCGGAACATCATCGCGGCGGAAAGCCGTCAGAAACAGCTGGACAAGCTGGAACGGCTGGAACGCCCGGAGGCGGATCCCAGAGCCATCCGTATGAGGTTCGGGGAAGCCGTCGCCTCCGGAAACGATGTGCTTGAGGTTCGGAATCTGACGATGGGATTCCCCGGAAGAACGCTCTTTTCCGACATTTCGTTTCTGGTCAAGCGGCAGGAGCGGGTACTGATCATCGGCCCCAACGGCTGCGGGAAATCCACGCTCATCAAGCTGCTTCTGCATCAGCTCCCGCCGCTGTCCGGCACAGTGGAAGAGGGGTACCATGTGGAGGTCGGCTATTACGATCAGGAAAACCAGAAGTTGACACCGGAAAATACGGTGCTGAATGAGCTATGGAACGCTTATCCGACCCTTCCGGAAACACAGATCCGGAATACGCTGGCGCTCTTCCGCTTCTTCGGGGATGACGTATTCAAGCAGGTCTCGGTGCTCAGCGGCGGCGAGCGGGCTCGCCTGACGCTTTCCAAGCTGATGCTTTCCAAAATGAATCTTCTGATTCTGGACGAACCGACCAACCATCTGGACATCGACTCCAGAGAGGCGTTGGAGGAAGCGCTCCGGCTGTTTGAGGGAACGGTCGTCACCGTCTCCCATGACCGGTATCTGATTGAGAAGTTGGCAACGCGGATTCTGGAGCTTCGTCCCGGCGCTCCCTTCCGCGGAGACCTTCTGGACTACCAAGTGGATCACGCCGGAAACGCCTACACGGAGTTCCGCACCTACAAAACCGCACGCATTGCGGAAGCCGCAGAAGCCCGGACGGGTGCGGCTCCGAACGCGGCGGCACCTCTGCCGGGAAGCAACAAAGAGCAGTATCTCCGGAAGAAGCAGGCGGACGCCGATGCACGGAAACGCAAGGCACAGACGGAACGGCTCCGCCGGGAATGCGAGGCGTTGGAAACCGAGCTTTCGGAAATTGAAAAAGAGCTGTTCGGCTCCGCCGCTTCGGACTATGTCCGCGCCGCAGAACTGGAAGCCCGGAAAGCGGAAGCAGAGGAACGTCTGATGGAAATTTACGAAATTCTGGAGGCATCAACGGATGAAACCTGAAAAAATTCAAAAAAACCATGGTATGATCCGGCGATTTCTTCCATACTATAAGAAGTATCTTCCCGTACTGCTCTTCGACCTGTTCTGCGCGTCGCTGACAACGGTGTGTGAGCTGATTCTGCCGATGATTGTCCGGAAGATCACCAACGCGGCTGCCTCGGAAGGGTTGGCAGAACTGACGGTCGGGCTGATTCTCGGTTGCGGAATCCTCTATCTGGTGCTCCGGTTGATCGACACCGCCGCCAATTATTTTATGACCTCCATCGGTCATATCATGGGGACAAAAATCGAGACCGATATGAGGCACGACCTGTTTGCACATTTGCAGAAGCTTTCCTTTTCCTACTACGACAACACCAAAATCGGCACGCTGATGTCGCGGATTACCAACGACCTCTTTGATGTAACCGAGTTTGCGCACCACTGCCCCGAGGAATTTTTCATCGCCGGCATCAAAATCATCGGTTCCTTTATCCTGCTCTGCACCATAAACGTTCCGCTGACGCTGATCATCTTTTCGGTTATCCCCGTGATTCTTGTGGTTCTGATCGTGTTCCGCCTGAAAATGCGGGAAAACTTCCGGGAGACGAGGCGGCAGACCGGGGAGCTGAATGCGCGGATTGAGGACAGTCTGCTCGGCGTCCGGGTGGTTCGCTCTTTCGCGCAGGAGGACACGGAACAGAAAAAATTCGACCAAGGAAACGTGGATTACCTCCACATCAAGTCCGAGCGCTACCGCATCATGGGCGGTTTCCAATCCTGCACGCGCCTGTTTGACGGCATTATGTACATTGTTGTGGTCGTTGCCGGTGCGTTCTTCATGCTCCGGGGAAAGATTACCCCCGCCGATTACATTGCGTATCTGCTGTTTGTTTCCGCTCTCCTGACCTCCGTCCGCCGGATTGTGGAGTTTGCGGAGCAGTTCCAGCAGGGAATCTCCGGAATCGAACGGTTCACCGAGATCATGGACACGGAGCCGGACATCCGGGACGTGCCGGGTGCCGGGGAACTGAAAAACGTCAAAGGAAACGTCCGCTTTGAGGACGTCTCCTTCCATTACGATGCCGAGGGGCGAAACGTGCTCACGCATCTGAATCTGGAGGTTCATGCCGGAGAAAGCATCGCGTTGGTCGGTCCCTCCGGCGGGGGAAAAACAACGCTGTGCTCGCTCATTCCCCGGTTTTACGAGATTTCCTCCGGCAGAATTCTGATTGACGGGACGGACATTCAGTCCGTTACGCTCCGCTCCCTGCGGGAACAGATCGGCGTCGTCGCGCAGGATGTCTACCTCTTCTCCGGCACCGTGCGGGAAAACATTGCCTACGGAAAGCGGGGCGCGACCGATGAAGAAATCGAAAACGCCGCCCGCCTTGCCGGTGCACACGAATTCATCTCCGCTCTCCCGAACGGGTATGATACCTATGTGGGAGAACGCGGAGTCAAGCTTTCCGGAGGACAGAAGCAACGGGTCTCCATTGCAAGAGTCTTTCTGAAAAATCCGCCGATTCTGATTCTGGACGAAGCCACCAGTGCGCTCGACAATGAAAGTGAGCGGCTGGTGCAGGCGTCTCTGGAAAAGCTCGCCCGCGGACGTACAACCTTCACCGTTGCGCATCGTCTGACGACGATCCGCAATGCCGACCGGATTCTGGTTCTGACCGGGAACGGCATTGAGGAATCCGGAACCCATGAGGAACTGATTGCCCGTGGCGGGATTTACCGCGACCTTTATCAGCTCTACACCACGCTGTAACGCTTTCAAACTTACCGAAGATTGCTTCATAAGGAGGTACTTATGAAAATGCGGAACTTCCGGCGCCTTCTTGCGCTGTTTCTTGCCTGCCTTGTTCTGACCTCTTTTCTGTGCTCCTGCGGTCTGCTCTCCTCCCCTGTCTCCCCTTTTCGCCGAACCGACAAAATTCCCATACTGACGTGGCACCGGGTGGTGGAGCACAGCGTCAAGGAGGAGTTTTACAAAGACAACATCTGGGTCAATGACCTGGACTGCTTCCGGCAAAACATGAAATATCTTTCCGACAACGGCTACCGGACGCTTACCCTGGACGAATTCTACGACTGGTACTGCGGCAAAACCGAATACTACGGCGAAAAGGTCGTGGTACTCACCTTTGATGACGGGGACATCGAAAACTACACCAATGTATTGCCCGTCCTCCGGGAATACGGGTTTTCCGCGACGGTTTTCCTGATCGGCAACAAGGTAAAGGATCGCGTGGACTGGGACGGCACCTCCAAGTGCTATCTGACGCGGGAGCTGATTGACCGGATGCAGGAGGAATACCCGGCGTTTGCAGTAGAAAGCCATACGTACTCCATGCACTGGAAAAACCGCAGTCACAATGCCGCGGTCACATTTTCCGCCAAGCAGGCTCTGCAATCCGATCTGGACGCCATGAAAGCATATGACTGCCACTATCTTGCCTATCCGTACGGAATCCGCTCCGAACAAATGGAAGAGCTTCTGCCGGAAAACGGCTACCGGCTGGCGTTCGGCTTCGGTCAGAAAGACCTTCCGTACCGCGCCGCGACCCGGAAGGACAATCCGTACTATCTCCCGCGCATCAAGGTCTGCAGCAAAAACGAATCCCCGGATGCTTTTGCCGCGCTGCTGAAATAACACCCAATGCTCCCGGGCAGGTCCGGTTTTTGATGCCGGCATTTGTTCCGGATTCGCATTCCTTTCAGGAAAGGAGTTTTTTGAGTCATGAATCCGACCGTTCGCGCCCGTCTGCGCACCGCCTTTGCCTTTGACCGGGTGCTCTGCCGCCTGTTTGCGGCTTGGACCTGCTTTGCCGCTTCCGTTCTGCTGACCCGGCAGGAAAAATTTCTGACCCTCTCCTTTGTCCCTGCCTACTCTCTTTTGCGGGTGGGGCTGACGATGGTTCTGCTCTTTCTGGTTTTCTCCGCAGTTGCGTTCTTCATCCGCGGCATTCACACCGACTCACTGTTTCTTCTGCTTGCCGCCACCGTCTGCGCGGTTTTGTGGTTGATTCTCTGCAAAAATCAGCCCTCCGATTTTCTGATCTGCCTTGCGGTCAGCGTCGTATATGCGCTGTTTGTGCTTTACTTTCTGCAGCAGAACCGGGAACTTCTTGCGGCGTGGCATCCCGGTCGGCGCACTGTGCTGATCTGTGCCGCGCTCTTTGCGCTTCTGACCTGTACCGTCATTGCGCTGATTACCTGTCTGCGCTACCGCACCTTTTCTTCGCCGAACTATGACTTCGGTCTGTTCTGCAATATGTTCTACCACATGAAAAAATGCGGTCTGCCGCTCTCCACCAGCGAACGGGATGTTCTGCTCTCGCACTTTGCCGTACACATCTCCCCGGTCTATTACCTCCTGCTCCCGTTTTACGCCGTTTTCCCGTCCCCGCTGACCTTGCAGATCGGACAGGCTGTCGCGCTTGCCGCCGGCATCATTCCGGTGCTCCTTCTGGCAAAGCGCTTCCGGCTCTCCGCCAAGGCAACGATTCTCTGCGCCGCACTCTACTGTTTCTATCCGGCGCTCTCTGCGGGAACCTTTTATGACCTGCACGAAAACTGCTTTCTACCGCTCTTTCTGCTGTTCACCTTTTGGTTTTTTGAGACCGGACGTTACCCTTTGATGTATGTCGGCGCCGCATTGGTTTTGTCTGTCAAGGAGGATGCCGCGTTCTACCTTCTGATCTTTGCCCTGTATCTGCTCCTCTCCCGCAGAAATCTTCTGCACGGAGGAATTCTTGCCGCTGTTTCGCTCGGCTACTTCTTCCTTTGCAGGCATCTGCTCGACCGCTACGGACTTGGAATGATGGTCAACCGGTTTGACAATCTGATTCCTTCGTCGGAGGAAGGGCTTCTGGGTGCCATCCACACGGCGCTGGTCAATCCGGGGTACCTTCTGACCCAGCTGTTCGTTTCCAAGGAGGGCGGATGGGAGAAAATTCAGTATCTCCTGCAACTGCTTTTGCCGCTCGGCTTTCTCCCCTTCTGCACCAAAAAGCCGTCCCGCTGGCTTCTGCTCGCTCCGGTGCTGTTCAACCTTTTGACAATGTATGTCTATCAGTACCAGATCGGATTCCAGTATCACTTCGGCATCACGGCGTTCCTGATCTATGCCATGATGGGAAATCTGACCGAGCTGCATTCCTCTGTCCGGCAGACCCTGCTCTCGCTTGCTGCGGTCTTTTGCCTTTGCCTCTGGATTTTTACGGTCTGGACACGCGCGGGCATTTACCTCGGACGCTACCACGACGGCGCGGAAACCTACCGGCAGATGGAGGAGATTCTTGATACGCTCCCGGAGGATGCCTCCCTGTGCGTTTCCACGTTCCTCCTGCCGCATGTTGCCGACCGAGACACGGTCTTTGAGGTCGCCTACCACGCGCCCGCCGCAGACATCGATTATGTGGTTCTGGATTTGCGCTACGACCAATCAGAATATACCGCCCGCTACCTGGCGCTCGGCTACACCGTCGCAGAGGAGCATCCCGGCAAAATTCTCATCCTGAAAAAAGGGACATAAAAACGGCGCTGCGCAAACGTTCCCATTTTAACCAACCCGGCGGGAAAAATCCCGCCGGGTGATTGTGCGGATTTCTCAGAAGCGGGCAGGTAGACCCCGCCCCTACCGGGGGAGAAGAGATTTTTTGTTCAGCGGAAGCCGGATGCATAATGGTAAACTGGATTTTTCGTCCGGCGGAAGCCGGAAAACGCCACAATAAAAAACGCTTTTTTTCGGCAATGTGCAAGCGTTCCGATTCCCACCAAACCCGGTAGGATGCAGGCAAAGCCTGCGCAGGGTCTGCCCGCCCGTTTTGTTCGGATTTTGCGACACATCGGGCAGTGGCACCAGCGAGCGCCGTTCCTGCGGTTCGGATTTCCGCAAAACAAAAATATAAAATATCTTTCCGTTGCCGACAAAAAGGTGGCTGTAAAACCGCGAGGATCTTACAGTCACCTTTTCTTTTTATGAAATTTCAGAGATTTGTCTGATTCCGTCAGACGATCCCATTAGGTTCTGTCAAACCTGACATACAAACCTGACAGTTTGGATTCCGTCAGACCTGATAGGAAAGCTGATCTGCGACAATCGGATCCGTACTTCCTTCTTCCGGTGGATAATCGACAAGCTCTCCCCAGGTAAGCCGATCCGCTTCATCCGGATCTCTGAAGTCCGCATATGCACACAACGAGTTTGCAGCCGCCCAATCCAACGCATCGTCAACGTTGGGATCCGAGGTCTCTTCGCTTCCGGTCACACTGCACCATGCCGCTCCGGCAAACACGCCGCGCAGGAAATCCGCCTCGGAGGATGCGGTATTGAGGAACACGGGAATCTGCGACAGCGTTGCGTTTACGGTGATGGTTTTGCCGCCGGTCACGGTCTCGCCGGTCAGCAGGTTGATCCATGTTCCGGCAGGAAGATAGACTGTGCGGGAGGTGGTCCCTCTGGTCAGGATGGGAGCCACCAGCAATCCGTCGCCCAGCATAAACTCATCGTTGATGTTGTAAACATTTGCATCGTTCTGATATTGCAGAACCAGATGCCGCACCACGGGCATTCCCGTCCGGCAGGCTTCTGCGGACAGTCGCGTGATATAGGGAGCAAGCGCCGTGTGCAAATCCACATAGTTCTTGTAAATCCACTGCGACTCCGCGCTCAATTCAAACGCGTTCCGTACGGTGCCGTGGGTCTGGATAGAGGAGGTGAACGCCGTGAACTCTACCGCGCGCGCCATGATCTCGGACTCATATGCAAGACTTTCCGCGTTTCCGTAGGACATGGCACTGCCGTTATAGCGATAACCGGCCATATCATAGGTGATGAACGGCACGCCGGAAATACCGGAATTGATGACGGACAGGAGCTGGTCGGAAAGCTTATCGAACTGGCGCGCCTGGTCGCCCGCCCACAGATAGGGATTTCGCTGGGAGCCGATTCCGCCGCCGCGGGAAAGAACCATAAAGCCGTCGCTCTCGCCGCCGTTCGCCGCATCCTTGATGGCGTTTGCGGCTTTATAGAACTGCGAAATAAACATGGTGGGGTACGCATGGTGCTCGGTTCCGCGCTCGATGACAGTACCGTCGTACCAGTTATAGGAGACGCGGTATTCCTGCGTTTTGTCGCTGTAGACCGTTCCGGTGTCGGGCATGGTCTCACAGAAGTCGATTTTCACACCGTCGATTCCCATACGGATCATGTCGCCGTAGAAGGTGTTGCAGTACCAGTCCATTGCATCGGGATTGGTGATGTCGATGTAGCGGACGGTCCCATAGGTGCCCGTATAGGCAACGTCCGGGTTTGCCGTGCCGCCGATGTTGGGAATGAGATTGGTCACGGTTCCGTTGACGTTGGCGCTGACCAGATATTCGGTCGGCGTTCCGGTCGGAATGGTGCTTGCCACTCTCATATAGAGCATGAGCTTGATGCCCTTTCCGTGCAGATAATCAATGGCTTCCTGCAACCGGTCGCGAGCTTTCTGGCTGACAATCACGCCGCCATAGCCCCAGCCCTCGGTGATGACCGCCTTCGGGGTGGGAAGTCCTGCCTTTTCAAAGCTTTCAATGATGGTCTGGAAGCTGCGTCCGGCAGGTGCGCCGTCCTTATTGGTGGTCAGCGTCTCATCCTTGGTGTAGGTCACGCTGAAATCCGGACCGTACCGGCAGACGATAACGCCCTGATACCATTCATCGGGCATCTCGGCGTTTCCGGTCAGATCGGTGTAAGCCTGCAGCACTTCCGGAATCTTCTCAGTTGCGTAGAAGTAGCAGTCCATGGTCTCCTTGTTCAGCGTGACCGACCATGTATTTGCAGAGGTCTTGCCCCAGTCGAAGGTCATCTGCTCGTAGCGGTTGACATAGACCCCGCCGCCGCGCGTGGTGGAAAAGACCGGAATGGGCATATAGGTGGAATTGGTATTGTTCCAGCCGTCGTTGGAATACATCAGCATGCTTTTCCCGCGGTGGTTGGAGGAGTCAAACCGTTCGCCGCCGCCGAAGATTCCCTCGCCGCCGGTCAGAGAGCCGGAAAGAACGGTTTTTCCGCCGCTGATGGAAATGTCCGTCACCTCGGAAACCAGCGTTCCGCTCTTGTTGTAGAATTTGAGAGAGAAGCTGCCGCTCAGTGCCAGTGTCGCATAGCTTCCGGTGGCGGAGGTCATTTTCATGACACCGTTCGAAGCGGTGACAGTCAGCGCGTTTTCATACGGATAAACGACACTCTCTCCCATATAATTTGCCAGCGCCTGTGCCGCTCCCGTATCGCTGAACCAGCCGTCCGCGTCACTGGTCTGCAGGCGGAAGCCGTTCCCGCCCGCGCTGACCAGACGGGCATAGACCTTTCCGGTCGATTTGGTCAGTTCAAAGAGAACCGAACCGCCGAACGCTCTTGCATTGTAGGTTCCGGATCCGGTTCCGGTATCGGAGAAGGTGCCGCCGATGCCTTGCAGACGGGAGATCTCCTCCGCCGTGAGATCGTTGATCCCGACGGAGTTGAGCACCCCGGATGCCAGAGAGGAAACCGTCGCGGTGTGTCCCGCGCCGTAGAAGATCACCGACGCTCCGGAATACAGCTTCAGCTCCGCATAACCGACGCCGTACATTGCCCTGTTCAGGTTCTTTCTCTGAATGTTTGCGATGGTACCCGCGAAGATGGCATACCCGTCGCGCGCGCTAAGCCCCGATGCATGGGAAGGATCAAACCACTGACCGTATGACGCGCGGACATCCACATAGGTTTTGCCGCTGCCGGTTGCCGCCAGAGCGTCCAGCGCCTCCCGGGTTCCGGCACCTGCCGCGGTCTTGTAGGAATCCAGCGTGATGAGCGTTCCGATGCGGAAGTCCTTGATCTCGCCGTTCTCCTTCAGTGTGTAAATCCGGTTGATCTTTGCAAGGTCGATGTAGGAAACGAAGCGCAGACCGCTGTGTGCGTCCACACGCGCGGAAGCCTTTGCAATGGTCTCCACGACGCCCTCGTACTGCTCCGTGTCGTCAAAATAGACCGGCGTATAGCCGTCGCCCTTGAGAATCCGGTTGCCGTACATTTTTCTGCCGTCGGCGGAGCGGACATAGCTGAGCTTCTGCCCTGCGGCGTTTTCCAGCGGAACCGTAACCAGCTCGTCATCGCCCGGTGTATAGACTCTGACATCGTCAATGGCATAGAAGCCGGTGATGGTCTGGTTCTTGTTGATCTTTCCGACAATGAAGCTGTTTGCCGGAGCCGTCAGCTGTGTATATCCGAGATTGTCAGTGTAGGCAAAGGAGCCGTTGAGGTAGACGTCCGCCACACCGGTCTCCAGATTCAGCACCATGGTAACAGTGTTCCACGCCTCGCGGGTCAGAAGCTGACCGGTGTAAGGGTTTTCGAGGTGATCCAAAAGCTCCATTTTTTCGGAGCTGATGGAGAAAAGGTTGAGCCAATTTTTCGGTGCTCCGCCCTCGGTGGTGTACTGATAAAGCTGCATCTGCACCTTTCCGGTCGCGTCCGCGGAGAAATAATATTTTGCCTCCAGTGCAACCGTTCCGTTGGCACTCCAACTCAGCGCCGGGTTTTTGACCTTGACGTTGGCATCCACATGCCCGTCGTTCCCGGTGGCAACGGAGCCGCCGTCCTTGTTGCAAAGCGGAATCTTAACCGCCTTGTTTCCGGCGGAAACCTCCCAGACCTCGGCAAGCGATGGGATTGTAACAAAGTTGTCCGAGGCAGTCAGTTTTTCCCCGTCCGCTTTGGTCAGACTGTTGAAATTTTCGGCATAGTCCACGGAGGTCAGGGCAAAAGCCGGAACCGTGGTCAGCGGCACAATCATCAAAAGCGCCAGAACCACTGCAGTCAGTCTCTTGAGATTTTTTGTTTTCATTCGGGTGCCTTCTCCTTTTCTGTGATTCTTTATTTGGCGGCTCCGGAGCACTCCCGAAGCCTTGCGGAAACCCGGTTTGCGTTTTTCCGGAAAGGAAATACAAAATTCAACGTTCCTTGATTTATAACTTTGTTCGTTCCGGCATCCGCCCGCACGAACATTGATTCCGATTTTATAATAATTCCTTTGTTCTGTTTTGTCAAGTCATTTTGAGCAAGTTGCAGAGAAAATTTGTTCGCAAATAGGTAAAAAAGAAAGATCCGGCCGGCGATGTAACATCCCGCCGGAATGTCGGTTCAAAATCCTTGGAAGCAGGCAACGCAGTCTGTCGGGCAGCGAGGGCGCAGGAGGCGTCTTCCATGCTTCGGCTCCCTGTATCACAAAATAAAAACGTTCCTTGCGTTGCAAAATCGTACCGGGAGTCATTGTGAATCCCGGTCTGAAACCTATATGACGCCCCCGGAGCGCTTCGCGCTCCGAGGGCGGTTCTGCAAAGGGGAAAGCTTACTGCTCTGCCCAATCCAGCTCGTCG